>CAZFGL010000019.1:0-23724 GCA_964518645.1 uncultured Oscillospiraceae bacterium
AAATAGTACAGCTTAATTTTTAATTATTCTCATGAAGGGATTGAAACATAATGTCCGGACATTCTAAGTGGCATAATATTCAGAAAACCAAGGGTGCAGCCGATGCAAAGCGTTCTGCTGCATTTACCAAAATCGCCCGTGAAATCATTGTGGCAGTAAAAGAGGGTGGCAGCGGTGATCCCGCAAACAACTCCCGTCTGGCTGCTGTCATTACCAAGGCGAAGGCTGCAAACATGCCCAACGACAACATCAAGCGTACCATCGATAAGGCGCTGGGTGCAGGCAATGCAGACAACTTTGAGTCCATCACCTATGAAGGCTACGGCCCCTCCGGTGTTGCAGTCATTGTTGAGACCATGACCGACAGCCGTAACCGTACCGCATCCAATATGCGTCATTATTTCGATAAGTTTGGCGGCAACCTGGGCGCTTCCGGCTGCGTCAGCTGGAGCTTCGACAAGAAGGGCGTTATCGTAATCGAGGACGAAGATGAAGAGTACGACGAGGACGAGATGATGATGGAGGCACTGGAGGCCGGTGCTTCTGACTACAACAAGGACGACGACGTACATGTGATCTACACCGATCCCGATGACTTTAACGACGTTACCGCTGCACTTCAGGACAAGTACACCTTTGCTTCTGCTCAGATCGAGATGGTTCCCCAGAACTATCAGACTCTTGAGAAGGAAGATGACATCAAGAACATGCAGAAGATGCTGGATGCCATGGAGGACGACGACGACGTTCAGAACGTGTACCACAACTGGGAGCAGTAATCTGATTATAAAGGGAACACCCTTTCACATTTTGTGAAAGGGTGTTTTTGTGTTATTTATGTCTCAGCATGTTTCTGAGATATGTGAAAGCAACCTTACGGGAGGCGGGCTCTGTGATGGTGTTCATGCCGAAGAATACGGCCATAATGATAATTGTGACCCAAACCGCATTCAGAATCAGCCAGAGGTAGGAGTCTGTTCTCAAGGGGAGATTTACGAAAACGGGAACCACTACTGCAAAAATTGCAAGGTCGATCAGCCAGCGGCGATAGGTAGGCCATGGGCTTCGGTTCAGTACAACTTTGTTGGCGTATATGATAATGTCGTTGGCACGGTACAGCAGTGCAGCAATGGTGCCTGTCAGCACGCCGTAAATTCCAAATTGAAAGACGCAGACAAAAGAGACCACCAGATTGATGATGGTTTCCAGCCAGGCACGCCATTGGGTTTCTTTGAATTTTCCGGCGAAATTAATGATCAGATTTGAGGATGTTCTTCCATAGGTCAGCAGTTGGCATGCGCCAAACAAAACTGGCAGCCTCCAGTCAATGTAGTTTATATCGGCACCATCGGTATACAGTTTCATAAAAGGAAGAACGAAAACTGAGGCGATGGCATAAAGTGCGAAAACAAGTGCAAGAAAATAGGTTTCAAAAGTGTCCTGCAACTGAATGTATTTATCCCGATCATTATGAAAGAGTTGTCCCAGCACAGACTGCACACTGTTACAGAAAATAGAGACAATATTGCTGACCATTCCGTATATTGTGGCGTACATGGAATAAAGACTGACTGTTTTTAAACCGCATATAAAAGTCAGAATCAATACATCCGTATGACTGAAAACAAGGGAGGATATTTGATGTACCATAACCGCAGATTTTTGGGAAATTGCCTGAAAGTTCGGTTTTACATGCAGATCAATCCAGGCGTAATTTCGCTTCATGTACCATCCGATGTACAGCATTCGAATCAGATTAAACGCCAGATATGTGGTTTGGACTGCCACGATGCTTTTGCCCATCATCAAAAGTCCGATGCGGCATAGGTCGGTCAGAACAGTAGTGACGGTTGCCAGATTTGTCGTAACATAGTTTCTGTTATCTACCCGAAGGAGCATGGCATATTTACCCTGAAACAGGTAGCTGATAACACTTCCGGATCCCTGAAGCAGGATTACAAGACAGCAGACTTTGTAGGGTATGGTCGTGTCCAGCAGAAGGGGGTATACAAGACTAAGCACAATAATGCAGGCTGCATATATGAATCCAATTTTACGATAATAGTAATGTGTAGCGGCTAAAACCTCGTTTGCGGCCTGATGATCCTTTCTGCCTATGGGCCCATACAGGGCAAGAACGGAAGCGTCTCCAACGCCCGCCTCCAGAAGCGCCAGATAAACATAGATCTGGCGTATGGATGAGAGTAAGCCGTTCACTTCTGATCCGTAGTTCACAATAAACAGATGGGGAATGATAATTGCGACCAGAGATGTAATGAGATTGCCGATTATACCCCACCACAAATTGCGTATACTGTTGCGTTGATTTGACATAAGAATTCTCCAATTACACTGCGAAAAAACGGAGTTCAGGGATGTTCCCGGCTCCAACTGCCATAGTTCTGCTGAATTTGATTTGTTTGATAAATGGAATCGGCGGGGATTTTTCCACGGGCGACTGTATTGGCGGCAACAATGGTGCCGGAACCAATGGTGGTGCCTTTCAGGACGGTGGCGTGAGTTGCCAGCCACACATGACTGCCAATGATAATGGTGGCGTCCGGATTCCGGAGGTTTAACTGCGGATCCCGAATGGTGTGGTGGTCGCTGTCATAGATCACAACCCCCCGTCCAATCATAACATCATTGCCAAGATGAATTTCACTGGCGGAGATCAGAACACTCTCACTGTTCATGGTAAAGAACTGGGTGTCCAGATGACCACCGGACAAAACTTCGACTGTGGTGCCGTAGGACAGTCTGCAGCCACCCTCACTGCTCCAGACCGCATTTTCACGCAGTCGCACCAGTGTTTCTGCGGTGGAGCCCTTCAGCCGATCACAGCCCAGCTCCAGATCTCCGCTACCCAGATAAATTCTGGAACCCGGTTCCAGATCCACCACGGCACCCCGGTAGAGGATGATCCGGCTCTGGTCTGTACGGACTATGTTTTTGCAGAAATGATTTAGATAGATGTACGGAAAGAATCGGACTTTCCTGTAAAATTTAAGTCTGCGTAAGAGTTTCTGGATCATGTAACTATCCTGACTTTCTGTAATAACTTACATGTTTTTGAACGGTCAATCACTGCTGACAAGCAGGTTTTTATAGTGCGTATGTATCCAGCAGATTCTGCCATTGAACATCGTTTTGCTTTCCTTCGCCGTTGATGTAGTAGAGACTGTCTTTGGCAGTACCATAGATATTGACCGGGATACTTCGATACTTGTAGATTGCTGTAACAAGCGTATTTTTTCTCATGGACATAAATTTTAACCATAAATCATCTGCATGTGGACACAGTTCTAATATTTTGTTTTTGTCAAATGCATGTGATTCATCCAGGGAGTGGGGAGGATATAATGTACCCTGGCCGGAGTATGGTTGTGCCAAATAGGAATGAACAATGCGTTCGTTACACAACGGCGCATGCCATTTGGACGGCATGTCATTTACTTCGGATATCATCGTTGGGGTCATACAGATTATATCTTCAGGATATCGGTTGTGTAGTTTAACAAGTTTTTTTACCATATCTCTGGAATAACAGGTGTCATCATCTACCAGAATCACCACATCCTCAGGGTATTCCTGCATGGTGTAGTAGTACTTCTTATGGCTGCGCAGGTCGTCACAGAAACGAATGGTCAGTCCACGGGATTGTTGACGCAACAGATTTTCGGGAAGATCGGAAAGAGCGTTGGGAAACTGCGTTGAAGCCAGCCAGAGAATGATTTCATCCGGCTTGCAGCTTTGACGCAGCAGCGTTTCGACCACAAGCCAAACATCGTGAATTCTTTTGGGAAAGGAGGTAAATGAGACGATCACCTTTTGTGCCCGGGGCTTTTGATTGATTCCGCACTGCCAGGAGGGATGCCGTTCGTACCAGCGACGAACGGGGATATTATAGAACCATTCACAATAGCCGATCAGATATGTAAGAATTTTAAGGGAAGGTTTATTTGTTTCCATTCTTCTTTTTTCCGTTCTTTTCAGGACCCAGAATATGTGATATATGATCGAGTACAAATTGATCACCTCATTTGAGATACAAGCATTTGAAACAGAGTAATTTTTCCTTTAAGGTCATTTTTCCAAACTGCCCCATCAAATCTGCGGTGGATCTGATTCTGGCTTTATCCCGGACAGATACCGCAATATAAAACTGCTGCCGTGCCCGGTTTTCTTCCACCAGATTTAGACACCGTTTTTTTTCACACTGACTGGCATCAATGGCGTGACGCAGCACCTCTGTGAACGTGTCCCAGTGGTGATACATCTGTTCGGTGTTCCGCTGCTGCCGGGAATGGCTGTCACCGTGTTCATACACGATGTAAAGCGCCTCGTCTATATATCCGCACAGGGATCTGCTGGCGGCAGGCACAAGCAACTGCCAGTTCTGACCAGCCCGGGATTCGAAAAAGTCACGATTCGGGTAGCATTCCAGGAGCAGCTCTCTGCTGATCATGTAGCAGCCACAGCAGCCGTAGGTGTGAACCAGCAACAGCTTCTCCATAATGTTCTGGGTAGCTTTGTCCTCGTCCCGGGCAATGCCCTGCTGGGCTCCTGTTTCAGTGTTATGGTAGATGCCGTCGGAGCGCACTATCTGAAGCTCCGGATGAGCCTGCAAGTATCTAACCTTTTTCTCAATGGAATCCGGGGTCATTTCATCATCCGCATCCGGCCATGTGAGATAATCACCGGTGAAAAGTTTCAGGCCACGGTTTAATGCGGTGGCCTGCCCGGCGTTCTCCTGATATAGGTAAATAAAATGGATGCCCTGTTCTTCCAGCAAAGGGCGATAGCGTTCTGCAATTTCTCCGGTTCTGTCAGAAGAACCGTCGTTGATGAAAATCAATTCCAGTGAGGAATAAGTCTGATTCAGAATGGAAGAAAAATAGCGATCCAGATATGGTTCCCCGTTGAAACAGGGGGTGATAATGCTCACAAGAGGGGTCTGTATAGAAATCACCTGTTTCTTTTGAAAATTCGGTTTATTATGCCATGGATCCTCCAATACAGAATGATCCACTCGGGATTGTGATTGAAGGCGGAGAGAAAACGTGCTGTCTCGCCGGGATAACGGATACTGGCATATCCTTTTTTGTAGACCTGGCGGAACAAATTGTGCACATAATCCATGCCCTCCGGACTTTTCAATACATCCCGGGTGCGGGAATACTCCCAGATCAGGGCGTGGAGCAGTTCGTCATAGGCGATTTGCTCAAGTTCCTTCAGATTGTGGGCAGCGAAGAACTGGACCCGTTCCACCAGCGCCTGAAGATAATCCAGCTTTTTGATATGAAAGGTGGTGTTCATAATGCTCCCGGGATGCTGAAAGTAATAAAAGAGGGGGACGTCCAGAACAGCAATCTGTTTGCAGCAATAAAGCAGTTTGTGGGTGGTATAGATGTCCTCAAACAGTTTCCCTTCCGGATAGAAAATCTCATCGTACAGACTGCGCCGGCATAACTTCCAACATGCAGAGCCGTATTTTAAGGCGTTTGCGTCATCGGTATAAATCCTGTTTAGAGCAGTTTCGTGGTCAATGCATTCCACAGGCACAGTGTTTTCTGACGGAAATTCATAGTGATCTTCTGAACCCTTTACGAATCCGCAGATTGCCATATCTGAATCTGTTTTTCGAACTGCAAACAACAAAAGTTCAACGGTGTTCGGGGCAATATAGTCATCACTGTCCAGAAGCAACACATAGTCACCGGTGGCTGCACGGATGCCGGCGTTACGGGCAGCACTCAGTCCGCCGTTGTTCTGATGTATTACTGTGATTCGCCTGTCCTTTTTTGCCCAGCTGTCACACATTTCCGGGCACCGGTCGGGGGAGCCATCGTCCACCAGAATGATTTCAAGCTCCTGATAGGTCTGGTTTGTGACGGATAATACACAGCGATCCAGATAATCCTCAACATTATAAATCGGAATGATCACGCTGACAAGATCCATCTTAATCACACTCCAATGCTGTGGTAACCTTGTTTTTAATTTCCCCAGCCTTCTGTATATACCCGGGAATGGTGGCGGAAAGCTGGCTTTTGATCTCTGCCTCATGGGCCAGCAGCCATTTAAAGGCTTCCCTCATGGTATCGGCGGTGTTAAGCTGCTGTACAGGAACCACATAATGCTCGTCTGTACCAAAAAGGTCGGTGGCGATGCCTCTGGATTTTACGGAGTATCCCAGAACCAGTGTGGGTATCAGTGTGGAATAGGCGGCAATGGTGGCATGAGTCCGTGCGCCGATGAAAAAGCGGCACCGGGAAATAAAGCCCTTGAGCTCCATGCAGTTGTAGTCATCCAGAAGCACCACCCGTTCCGGACAATTTACCCGGTCAAAGAGCTGTTTCAATACACTTCTGTCGTCGTTGTCCCTCCATACCACATGGGGGATCAGAGCCACATTACAGTCTGTATGCTCAAGAGTATACTGAATAAGCTGAATAAAGTTTTCCAGCACCATACCGGGGCTGGTTTCTTTCCGGATGACCAGAGGGCTGAGATTGATGCCGACGGTGTTCCCATCCACAAACCTCGCAGGGAGGGGGAGAAGCTTCTTTTCTAGGGTGAAGGCAGCATCCGGTGTCAGACCGATATTGTTAAGGCCTGCCTTTTGCAGCATCTCATAGGTCAGGGATTCCCGGGCTGAGATATATGTATACTGTTTCATATCTGCCACAAATTCCGGATCGTCAAAAAGTTTCTCCTCCAGGGAACAACCCAGCAGGACGGATTTGCACCCTTTTTTAACGATCATCCTGTGCAGAGCAATGTATTTCCGGTAATCCTCGTAGCAGTAAATGTCTCCGCCCACAGAAAGCTCTACCATATTGGATTTTAAGCGTCCCACAGGTTTCCTGTAGGGGAGCAGGTCCATTTTGACGTAGTCTTTTTTCAGTTTCAGCGTCAGGTATGCATCAAAGAAAGCGGGGCTTCCTTTGCTACTGGGGCAGGTTGCCGGTTCCGGCATTGCAAGTGTGCCGATCCCGTACCGAAGATCCTGCTGGGGGGATTCGGACAAAACAGTCAGCGGGGCTTCTCCTCCAAACAACTGTAGCGTTGTGCGCAGGAGGGCCTCACAGCCGTGATTTCCGCTACCCCCGTGATTATAGATAAAGTAATGATTCATTTCCTTATGCTCCTGTAAAGAGATCGCATGCCGTTTCTCAGTGCGAACAGCGTTTTGATTCCGCATAGGTTTCCCCTGCGCAGGAAGAACAGCACCAGACGATGAAATCCGGTCACAGATCCGGAGACTACGCAGTCCATGATTTCCTGATTTCTCCGCAGAAAGTGGAAGCCGTGGGAGAGATCCCTCCCAGCCTCATTGTCATAAAAGAGAATGAAGCAGGCATAGGCAGCAACCCTTCCGTCCAGCAAATCATGGTATGTCGGGTACTCCCCGGAGGTTTGAAACCATCTGTTAATGTCCAGATGAATCCGGATCTGGCTGAAATAATCAATCTCGGTATTGCGTGCGTAATTGCTGTCCGTTTGCAGGTAGCGGAAGCTGAGTCCCTTCCAGAAGAAGGCGTGTTTCACATGGGGATAGAGCCGGACGTAGAAATCAAGATCCTCCGCCAGTGTGGTACCCACCGGAAATTCGGCACCGGAGTGCTCCCACAGACTGCGCCGGAAAAGCTTGTTGGAGATAAATCCGAAAAAGCCGGTGGTATACTGGCAGGCAGCAAAACAGTGGCACAGATCCTTCTGAGTCCGCATTCCCGTTTCCGGAGCGTCGATCTGACGGATAAGGCCTCCGCCGGGATCCACCATGGTGAATCCAGAGAAGAGAATGTCGGCGGGATGCGCATTCAGCAGTTCCATGGCGGTGGTGAGATACTCCGGCTCCAGCAGGTCATCCCCATCCAGAAACTGAATCCATTCACCTTTGGCGCACCGGAGTCCCGTATTTCGGGCATTGGACACGCCATTGTTGGGAATATCCACCACCCGGATCCGGTCATCCTCCCGACTCAGCTGATGTATCAGGGGCAGACTTCCATCTGTGGAGCCGTCATTGACCACAATGACCTCCAGATCACGGAAGGGCTGATCCAAAACAGAGCGGAGGGAGGCCTCTATGTATTTTTCTTTGTTATAAACGGGTATGATTACCGATACTTTTGGCATAGAGACCTCCCTGTTGTTATCTGGACATGATCCGATAGAGCAGATGTCCGGCGTTTCGTTTCATGAGATACAGCTGTATTTTCAGCTTCCAGTTCACATCCGGCAGGGAAAAGTCCCGGAAGGCTTCCTGTAGCTCCGGCGAGGATAGAATGGAATCCAGCTGAGAAAGTGCAGTTTCTTTTGGCTGTTTACAGGCCTGTGTAATACAGTTGCAGCTGTAGTAGATTAAGTGCAGCTTCAACTGGCGAGTAAAATCATAGTCAGAGACACTGTCGAACACCTGATGCAGATGTCGGTTCATGGTACGGTAGACCGTCCAGGCACCGGGGCGGTAACCGGTGGTGATGGTGCCGGGATTCTGATAATAATGATAAAGCCCCTGCCCCTTCATATAATAGAAACTGTCCGCATGATAGCCCACAATGGCACTGAAAATGTTGTCCTCTGACCAACGTACCTCTTCGTCAAAGAAAAAATGGTTGGAGCGGAGGAAATCTGTCCGGTAGAGGCAATGCCATACGGAGAGCAGGGGACCGTAATCCAGATTTTTACCCATAATCAGCTGTGGGAAGATTTCTCGCCGGAGGGCTTCTTTGTCGTAGCGTCCGCCCCGGATATTTGTGGATTTTAAATAGGGTGCTCCCTCCGCAGGGATACGCAGGTAGTCGCTCATAAGAAAATCTACCTGCTGTGACTCCATAACTGCCAGCATTTTTTCATACATATTCGGCTCCACGTCGTCATCTGAATCTACAAAGCCCACATATGTTCCTGTGGCAATGTTCAACCCCGCATTTCGTGCGCTGCTCAGACCGCCGTTTTTCTTATGAATCACCCGGATCCGGCTGTCCTGTTTTGCAAGTGCATCGCAGAGCTGCGGACAGCTGTCGGGAGAGCCGTCGTCCACCAGAATGATCTCAATATTCTCAAGGGTCTGCTTGCGCAGGCTTTCTACACAGCGGCCCAAATAGGCCTCAACTCTGTATACAGGGACGATAATGCTGATGATTGGCATGTCAAATCTCCATTAGTTCAGACAGTTTATCAATTTCGGATGCGTTTGTATAATCCCGCTGTCCGGTACAACAGGCCAGAGCACCCATTTTAACCGGATCACGGAGCAGTGAAGCAATGCCGGAGGTGCACCCTTCGTTATCCATGGGCACGATCACCCCGTCTGCTCCATCTTCCAGCTGACTGGCGGAGGTAGCATACCGGGTAATAACCACCGGTTTCCCCAGCATCTGCGCCTCCCGGACGGTGACGCTTTTTCCCTCGTAACGACTGGGCTGAACGTACAGGTCACAGGACTTGATATAGGGGTAGGGATTCTCCTTTTTACCCAGCAGGATCACCCGATCCTCCATGTCTGCCTCGGCAATTTTTTGACGGATCAGGGGTTCATCCGGCCCAAAGCCGATGATATACCAGTATACATTCAAGCCGGCACGCAGCAGACGGACGCAAATATCCGGCACATTGTCAAAATTCTTTGGGTAACAGAATCTTCCGATGGAAAGAATCCGAATTCCGTTGTGGGGCATTTCGGGTTCGGCGGAAAAGGCATCCGCCTGCTCCAAAACCAGTCGCTTCGGCAAAATATTCTCGATGTGAATAATCTTGTCCTTCAGACTTGGAAATGTTCTCAAAAAGCTTTCGGTTACGGCATCGGAAATGGATGTAATATAATCATAGGCGTTCCACATAGCGGTTTCTGAAGGAATGTTTATTTGAATCCGGGTGTAATCCGTGTGGATCCAGGCTAGCTTCTTTTTCGCACGAACCTTTTTTGCCACGAAATAATGGGGGGTCAGGAAGCTGATGGCCAGATCGTATTCCTTTTCTGGATGAATTTTAGGCATCAGCGGGCAGGTGAATTTGTGGCTGTATTCCAGTCCCACAGCGGATTCGGTGTATTTATGCTTTTTTGTGTATCCCGCTGCTGCCAGTTTCCCGGTCAGCCTCATGGCTGTCAGGAGCAAGTGGTCTTCGCGCAAAGTGTCCTTCATTGGACGGGCCAGCACCGTATATGCGGGAATCTGGGGTAAAAGATGTACATGAGGCGGAATTGCATCCATCAGCTCACCCTCGTGCCGCAGCAAAAACAGATCCACATCCCAGAACGTGGGGTCAAGGGCGTCCAGCAGTCCGATGAGACTTCGTTCTGCTCCCCCAAGCTCCAATGCATGGGACACAATCAGTAAAGACTTTTTCATGTTCGGAACCTCTTAAATGCGTCAACGCCAAAGATTCGGTGAAGGGGCTTTGTGAACGTACTTCGGATGATTTTTCGTTTGCTCATCCAGCTTTTCGAATACCAGTGGACGGAGACGGTATTTGCTGTCTTGTTCAGCCGTCCTGTGGGGTCATCGTAGGGGTTCAGCCAATCGGCAGGCAGGATCTCCGCACCAGCAACCCTCTGGCTCTGTCCGTTCAGCACAAGGCCGAAGGGGAGAAGTCCCTTGGTGTTGAGAGCAGGGCAGACGATCATGGGATAGCTCCCGTCCGGATTCGGCTGTATTTTTTCATATTGTGCCTTCATGGACAGAAGGGTCGGGTGGTTTGCCTCTGCACCGAAGCCCAGACCGGTGGCGATATTGCTGTCATTTTCAAATCCATAAAAGGCTTCGTATTTCAGCAGAGCATCCGGGCTTTTCAGCAATTCCACATCGGTATCAAAATAAATGCCTCCGTGCTCTGCCACCACAACAAGGCGGACGAAGTCGCTGAGAAACGCCCACTTTTTGTTTTCGTAGCAGTAGCGGGTATAATCATTGTAGTTTATATCAAAGTTATCCTCGTTCCACTCTGTGATCTCGTAGTCCGGGCAAAACTTCTTCCAACTGGCGATGCACTTTTTGGCCAGTCTGGGCTTTTCGCCACGGCCAAACCAGCAGTAATGAATTGTCTTTGGAATCATTTGTGCCCCTCCTTTTTACATTTGGATACTACAAGGCTCTGTTTAGAGATAAGAATCAAGAATATGCTTTAATTCTTCGATGACGCAATCGGTCTCGAATTTTCCGATGTCCCCCTGTGCCTGTTCGGTAATTGCAGCTTTTAAATCCGGATCTGCAATGATCTGTAAAACATCCCGGGCCATTTGCTCCGGGGCATTCAGATCGATCAGGAAGCCGTTTTCACCGTTTCGGATAATCTCTTCATGGCCGCGATTCCTGGTGGCCACCACGGGAAGTCCACAGGCCATTGCTTCGATCAGGTTGACACCAAGTCCCTCTGATTTACTGGAAGCAACATAAATATCGGATATGTTCAGAAGATTTGGAACATCCTCCCGCCATCCCAGGAAAAAGACCCGGTCGGATAAGCCCTGCGCTGCCACGCTGGAACGGAGCGCACCTCCGTTGTGCTCGGGGCCGATCAAAAGAAGCCTGACGTTGGGGACGGAAGGGAGAACATGCTTAAGTGCCTCCAGCAGGAGGGACTGGTTTTTGTTCTTGTTGATTTCAGCAACGTAAGTTAAAACAATATCTCCGGATTCAATTCCAATCTCATTGCGAAGACGATCTCGCTCTGCCTCTGTAATCCTGCATGCTCTGAAACGTTCCAGATTCACGCCGATTCCGTGGATCTTTTCAACAGAACCGGGATTTAAATGTGCCTTTGCGGTTTCATAATCCGTGGAATTGATGGTGACCATTACGTCCGTCATGGGGGCTAACAGCTTTTCAAGGGGGTATCCCATAAGCCAACGCAGGGGGGAGGCACCGGGGAAGAAATGGAGCCCGTGGTTGATGTATATTACCTTCAGCCCGTTTTTGCGATAATCGTTTGTGGCGAGCCTTGCGACCATGGACCCTGTAATGGTATTACAGATTACCACGTCATAGGAATTGTCCTTTAAGATTCCCCGGAGCAGCGAGATGCTTTTGGTCAGGCCGCCACGGAAGGGATTGCGATCACAGGGGAGATCAAAGGCGTGGTCGCACTCGGGAATGGGAGCATCCATTCTGCATGCAACATCCACGATCCAGCCTTCTTCTCTCATGCGCAGAATGAAGGGAATATGAAATTTACGGATATGTTCTTTGGAGACATTGGCGACAATCAACATTTTACCCATATTTCTTACCTCCTCTGCGTGTTTGCAAGGTTCCACAGGCTGACGGGATACGCGCACCAGAGAAAAGCGCGTTTAACTCATCGGGATGCTTTCCGCTGCTGTTTCCGGATCAACTGCCGCAGTCTGGCCGGAACAAGGCCGTGTATCAGGGGACGGAAGGCATTGATCCTGCATTTCAGGCCTAAATGGAGCATTTTGCAGCCCTGAAGCCGGACACGGGTGGAATTGATTCGGTAAATATATTTTCTCCGCTTCAGGGCGTTCTGGTCATTTCGCATCCTGTACAGGGGCTGAGGGATGTTGTATCCCCGATACCCTGCGGCGTAAAGTTTGATCCAGAGATTTACATCCTCCACACGGAGCATACGCCTGTCCACGGTGTAGCCACCCACAGTGTCCATACAGGATTTCTTCATCATGACTGCTGCATGGCAGAAGGCGGTTCCATTGACGGTATCCTCCGGCTGAGGATATTGGGGACTGGATACCTGCCCCCAGTCGCCACCCTCGTCAAAGAGGGTCATGGCACTGCTGACGATTTGAAATTCCGGGTGGGTCTCCAGAAATGTGAGCTGTGTTTCAAATCGCTCCGGCAGGCACTCGTCGTCACCGTCCATGCGGGCGATATAGTCGCCGCTGGCTGCGGCGAGACAGTTGTTCAGTGTCTGGTTCAGTCCCAGATTTTTCTCGTTGCGCAGCAATAAAATCCGGTGATCCTCAGCGGCAAGGGACTGAGCCACTGCATAGCTGCTGTCAGATGAACCGTCGTCGCAGAGAATCAGTTCCCAGTTCGTATAAGTTTGTGCCTGAATGGATTTGACTGCCTGCACCAGTGTGTCAGCACAGTTGTAAATGCCCATCAGGACGGAGATTTTTGCATCACTCATTTGCTGTTCCCCTCCGCCTCAGTTCTTCTCCGGAAAACCTTTGCCCAGAGTGTGTAGCTGGTGCAAAGCAGGAGCGCGGACAGATAGTATTTAAAGCCCCAGCGGTAGTGGAGCAGGGTTCTTCGGTGCTGACGGACATAGTTCACGGTTTCCTCTATGTAGGCGCTGTCAGGCCACGCCAGCTTCCGGAGAACGGTCTGGTAGAACATTGTGGCCCGGGACTGGGCATATGTTTCAAGCTCCTTTGACAGGGGGTGAACCGCCTCCGCGCTGTAGACCCACGCACGGGGCAGTGAGATGAACTTTTCGGAAATACAGGCTTGCGCATTGAAGCTGTCCATAATACTTCCGTCGTTCATGATGTAGCAGTACAGTCTGCTTTCAAAGAAAGTTCCCTGCGTGCAATGGGGGAGATAGTCCATATTAAAGAACAGATCCTCAATATAGTTTCTTCCCGTGCGGAAGCGAATCCCATGCTCCTTCAAAATGGAACTTCGATAAAGTTTGTTCCAGACATAGTTTCCAAAGCCACCATTAAACAGCTTCTGGGCGATGCCTGCCTGATCTGTTTCCAGTGGACTTTTTAATTCATCTTCGTCCCAATGGACATCTGCTCTGCCACGCCGGACAAAGCGACAGGCGCTCAGCTGAACATCCGGGGTCATGCCGGAGACCAGCGTTTCCAGCATGGTGGGGGCAATGACATCGTCCCCATCCACAAAGCTAATGTACATGCCATCTGCCTGCTCAAGTCCCAGGTTGCGGGCAGCGCACAATCCACGGTTTTCTGTATGGAATACTCTGATTTTATCAGAGCGTTCCTTTAATGCGTCACAGACTGCGCCGGTTCCGTCTGTTGAGCCGTCATTGATCAGTAAGATTTCAAAATCCTGAAAGGTGCTGTTTAGAATGCTGCCCACGCAGGAGGCGATATAATCCTCTGTGTTATAGGCAGGGACAATTACACTAACTGAAACGCTCATGGTCAGGTCGCCTTTCCGAAAATTACTTCCACAGATTTTTTAGCGGCGTCTCCGTAGGAGGCAAGGTATTCCTCCTTGATGTGACTGCGGGTGTAGGCGCACTGGGCGCTGTAGTCCATGGTTATAATGGCATCCAGCAGTGCCTTCTCGGTACGCAGAACACCGTTGTAAAACAGCTTGTCCAGATCCGTATACACGCCCCTTTCCTGGATATAGCTGTCATAGTCATAGCCGTAGCAGAGAATGGGACGCTCCATAATGGCATAGTCAAAGACGATGCTGGAGTAGTCGGAGATCAGAATATCTGATACTTTAATCAGATCATTCAGCTCCGGATATTTAAATGCATTAATGACAAAGGCGTTTTGCGGCAGCTCGTCCAGAAGCTTTGCAACCTCATAGTGAGCAGTAACCAGAAGCACATAATCCCCGCCCAGCAACCGTTCCCAGTTGGCGAAATCCATGGGAATTCCCAGAGCGTTCCTGCCGTCATCGGTTCTGCTGAATTCACGAAATGTGGGGGCGTACAGGATGACCTTTTTCCCCTCCCGAATCCCAAGCTTTTTCCTGATGGTCAGGATCTCTTCCTCACTGACCGCGGCCAGATCGTCATTGCGGGGAAGGCCGGTCATGCAGAACACCTCCGCTGGCCGTTCCAATGCCTGTACCAGTATGGGAATTTCCTTTTTGCCCTCCACAAAGATGGCGTCGAAGTGCTCCTGAAACCGGAGTTTGAAGGATTTGTTCCCGGACTGCATATCCGCCCCGATTTTCTTGATACCGGTCATTCCGTGGGTAAACATGTAGTTTTTCGTGCGTCTCTTTTTGAAATTCAGACCTCTGGAGGCACTGGAATTGGTGATCCAGGTTCCGGCGCTCAGTGCGGTACGATAGTAGGCGAGGGTATCGACCCGAACCTTATCAGAAACTTGGGGGAACGCATCCGGGTCAATAAAAGCCCAGACATACCGGTGTGCAGGGGATACCGGGTGTTTTTGCAGGTATTCGTATACCACTCTTGGACTGTCGTCATATTTTTGTCCGCCGTAACTGATAAAAAGGATCAGATCAGGATCGGTTTTTATAAACAATCCCAGTATACGCAGCAAAAGAGAACCAATATGGAAATAAAGCGTATATATGAGCTGGCTGTTTTTTACCAGTGCCTTTATTCTGCTTTTCATAATTCGTCCCTTCTTATCTGAGCATATTTCCGATGAACCGGAAAAGGGTGGTTGCGGTATAGTCAGCATCGAAGCTTTTATTGATGGCATTTTCATACCAGAAATAAATAAAATACAGTATGGATGCGCAGCACGACACAAACCGGGCAGAGCTGGGGGTGAAGAGCTTGTTTATCATCCAGGGCAGGGCAATAATGGTGGCAATCTCAAAATATCCGGCCATTCGGGCGAACAGATTAGCGCCCTGTATAAGACCAATGGTGAGAATAAATGCGCTGACGATACTCATATTCACAAACAGATTTTCCGTTCGGGTGGAATCAGAAAAAAGTCTTTTCCGGAACACCAATGCCAGAACTGCGGGGATCCAGTAGACCAGAATCCGGAGAACGTTGATGGAATGTCCGTCAAACAGCTCGCTGTCGTCCACCAGTGCGCCGATGGATTGGGCATAGCGCATGAATGCCCCCAGCGTGTAATCGTATGTAGCCATGGCGAAAAGCACTGCGCAAAGGAGCAACCACGTTTTTTTGCCCCACGGAGGATCCATGAGAAAGGGAACCAGTGCGAACATAAACGCATGGGTGTGGAACAGAATCGCCAGGAAAACCAGCAAATAAAACCGGACGTATTTTTTCTCAATGGCGTAGGGCAATGCCAGAAGCAGAATGAAAATAGCGATACACTGCTTAAGGGCGGCCACATACATGAGATAGGTTCCGATGGAAAAGAAAATCAAAATGGAAAAGGCAGGATTGACAGAGTAAGCCCGGCACAGCTTTATCACGGCAAAGCTGCTTAAAAACGCAGGAAACAGGAAATAGATATGATAATCATCGGTGATACCCCGGATGAAATCCCGGTATAAAAGGCTGAGGGGATTTCCTGTGAGATCCAGCAGTTCGCCGGAGGAGACGAATTCACCGACGGATTCAGCCTGGGCAAAATGAATCCGGTAGGTCAGAGTGTCGTTATAGGTATCCCGCAAAAAAGAGAAACAGCAGAGCCAGAAAATCGCAATAATCATAAAAATATCGGACTTTCTTTTCATAAAATGAGAGGCTCCGAGTTGGGGGGCGGAAAACTGAGGACAGGGGGGAGTTTGCAACTGGGACAGGTACATCAGAATGACGGTTCCCCAGTATAATAAAACTAAATTCTGCATCGAATAATATCCTTTATTTCAAGATCACAATCAGCAGGGACAAAGCGTCTGTGCGTGCTGTTATTATATGATGTATCAGGTTAAATGTAAACCGGGAAAAGGCTGCTGCGCAACCGGTTCGGGGGCTTTTTAAACCCACTGGCATCAGATCCAATCAGATGATGATGGAGTGGTATTCTTATCTCGATATTATAGTATATTTTTTGGAAAATGTAAACCTGCGAAGAGAAATAATTGGCAGAAAACGGTTTGTTTCTCCGGAAACAGGAATCAGAATTTGACAGAGATGAAGATAGTCTTCCCGCTGTCTGGATGAGCGGTGTAAAAAGCAGAAAAACCATAAAAATGATAGGAGCACAAATTGAAATTGCAGTTGCAAAATTGAAAGTTGCAACAAACGCTGAAAAAGTTGACTTAAAGACAGACTTCCTGTAAAATATGAACTGGAAAATGTGAATAAGTTTATCCGCAAAATTTCAAAATTAGGAGAAAGAGGTCGAAACATGAAAAAGAAAAAAATTTCACTGGCACTGCAAATCTTTATTGCGCTGGTGCTTGCCATTGTCGTGGGACTTCTTATGCAGAATCACGCAGATGTTGCCAACGAGTACATTAAACCCTTCGGTACCATCTTCCTGAATCTGCTGAAGTTTATCGTATGCCCCATCGTGCTGTTCTCCATCATGAGCGGTATCCTTTCCATGAAGGATATTCGTAAGGTTGGAGCCATTGGATGGAAAACGGTTGTTTATTATCTGTTTACCACCGCTTTTGCAATTACCATCGGTCTGATTATTGCAAACCTGGCAAAGGGCATGTTCCCCAAGCTTTCCGTAACTGATCTTTCCTATGAGGCTGCCGAAGCCACATCCTTTATGGATGTTCTGGTTGGACTTTTCCCTTCCAACTTCCTGGCTCCTCTGGTAAACGCAAACATGCTCCAGATCATTGTGATGGCCATTATCATCGGCTTTGCTGTCATCATGGTGGGGGAGCAGGCTTCCAGCGTGTTTACCGCTGTGGATCACCTGAATAACGTATTTATGAAGGCCATGGAAGTCATTCTGAAGCTTTCTCCCATTGGTGTGTTCTGTCTGCTGGCACCGGTTATTGCGGAAAATGGCTCTGCCATTATCGGTTCTCTTGCAAAGGTGCTGCTGGTTGCATATATCTGCTACGCAATTCACGCGATTGTTGTTTATTCCATTTCTGTCCGCACACTGGGTGGTATGAGCCCTGTAAAGTTCTTCAAGGGGATGCTTCCTGCCATGATTTTCGCATTCTCCAGTGCTTCCTCCGTGGGGACGCTTCCCCTGAACATGGAGTGTTGCGAAAAGCTGGGGGCTGACAAGCAGGTTTCCTCCTTTGTTCTTCCTCTGGGTGCTACCATCAACATGGATGGTACCGCCATTTATCAGGGCGTGTGTGCCATCTTCATTGCCCGCTGCTTCGGCATTGATCTCACCTTCGCTCAGATGCTGACCATCGTGCTGACTGCGACACTGGCTTCCATCGGTACTGCCGGTGTACCTGGCGCAGGCATGGTTATGCTTGCAATGGTGCTCACCTCTGTAAATCTGCCGGTTGAGGGCATTGCACTGGTGGCCGGCGTTGACCGTGTGTTCGATATGGGCCGTACCGTACTGAACATCACCGGTGATGCTTCCTGCGCTGTGATCGTTTCTCATTTGGAGAAAAAGCGTGAGGCAAAAAAGTCTGCCAAGTCCGCTGCACAGGGCTAATTGATTTAAAAATTTGGAGCGCTGCTGGTGCAGCGCTCCATTTGTATATTAAGGCGTGTTTGGGACACAATAGTGATACCAATTCAGAGGAGGTAACGAAAATGAAGTGTTCCAACGCAAACAAGGCAATTGCATGTACGGTCAATCAGTGCCTGCATCACTGCGAGGGGGAGAACTATTGTACCCTGAGCCAGATTCATGTGGGAACCCATGAGGCCAATCCTACCATGGATCAGTGCACAGACTGTATGAGCTTTGAGAAAAAATAAGAAAATACCGGCGCTGCATTTGCAGCGCCGGTATTTTCTTATTCGGTGACGGTGAAACCGGCAGAGGCAACAAACTGGTTGTTGAAGTAAATCTCCAGTGTGTAATCGCCCGGGGTTTCGATGGTGTTGGGGATCTCGCCGGTGTGCTTCATAACCGTGTAGGTGCCGGACCAGTGACCCTCGCCGGTGTAAACCTTAACGGGATTGCCGTCGTAATCACGGATCACATAGGTACGGTCTACGGTCTTGTCCTCTTCGGTGACCTCGTAGCTGACTTCCAGTGCAAAGGAAATATGCTGCTGGGTGGTGAAGAAGATGGATTCATAAATTAGGCCGTCGGTATTGTCCTCAGAAATATAGAGGGTCAGATTTGCATTGGAACAGCCGTAATCTGTGAAGGTCTCAGCATCTGCGGTGAGGCAGGTGGTCTCGGTGGTGCCGTCCACGGTGAAATCCTCAGCAGCGATTACAGAGATGCTGTATGTGGTGCTGGGGAGCAGATCCTTCAGGACTGCGTGAGGCTCCGTGCAGGTGATGGTGGTGGGGGGTGTGGTCTCTCCGGTGGAGGTTACATAAGCATAGGAGACAGTCCAGCTTTCAGGAACGATGTCGCTGGTGTATTCCCAATCCACTTCCACATGACCATCCTCGTTGGCGGTACTGGTGATACCGGTGATGGTAACAGAGGGAATCTTGACCTCCATGGTGGAAAGCTCTGTGGTTTTCAGGGAAGGACAGCTCAGGGAGATGGTATAGGTCTCGCCGGAGACAAGTCCGTCCAGAACGCATTCCGTACCGTTTACATCCTGCGATGTGGAGGTGCCGTCAGAGCCGTTGCAGGTAACTGTCCAGCGATCAGGTACAGTGCCGGCGTAGGCCCATGCAAGGGATACACTGCTGGTGGTGACCTCAGTGGTTTCAAAGGTTGCCAGTGTGGTGTACTCCATAGTGGTAAAGGTGCATTCCGTGGTACCACCCAGAATATCTCCGTCGCTCTTGGCGATGGTGGCGGTGTAGGTGGTCTCAGGGGTGAGGCCCTCCACCACAATGGGAATATCAGAGGACTCGGCGGTAATATTCTCGCCGGAGTCAGAAGTGAGCGTCACGATCCAGGATTCCGGAACAGGGCCGGTGCCACTGAGTGCCAGCGTTGCGGAAACTGCGGAGACGCTGGATGCTGCAAAACCGTTCAGGTTTGTCATTTCGCGGGTCTTTGCCTCCGTGGTCTTGGTACCCAGAATCACCTTTCCATCGGTGGATGCCAGGGTAAAGGAGTAAGTGGTGTTTGGGTTCAGATCCGTAAAGGTGGCGCCGTCAGCGGTGTAGGGAACCCGGGCCACTTCGCCGGTGGGGGTGGAGCAGATCACTTCCATGGGGGAGCTGTTCTTGGTGGATGCGGTGATCACCACAGATGTGGAGGACATGACCTGCGGGGAGATGTTATTAACTGTGTCAGTCTTGAAGGTGTAGAAGGCGAAGCTGCCTCCTGCAAGTACCAGAAGAACGATCACGGCGATCAAGACCTTTTTCCAGGTGCTGCCGCCCTCCTGCTCCTCATCATCGTCCATATCCTCTTCACCGTTTTCGTAGCCATCGTCATACACGGGCTCAGGCTCAGCATGGCGGCGTGAACGACGACGCTGGTGTTGCGGCTCAGGCAGAGGCTCTTCCTCAACGTATTCTTCCTGAACGGGAAGAGACATGTTGGGGGAGGCAAGCTTGGGATCCACCGGAACATCGGAATTCACAATGCCGTTTACCGCAGCGGCAATGGCATCGGCGGTATCCTCCATCTCCGGGGAAGTTTCGACCGGTTCAGGAACATATTCAGGCACCGTAATCTCGGAAACAGGCTCTCCGGAAGCACGGTTGTCAGCGGATTCCACATATTCCGTATCCTCGGGAAGGGTCTCCTCGGTTTCGTATCCGGGGACAGCGGACATGTTTCCTTCGCTGTCCATGCTGACCACTTCAATACCGGTGTTCTTTCGCAGATTCGCCATGAACTCTTCAATGGTGATCTCATCTTCACAGGGGATCATCATTTCGTCCTCACCAAGGTCGTTGAGGCTTCTTCTAGGAGCCACAGGCTCGGCGGGCTCTTCGTAAACATCGGCAGAGGCAATCTCGGAAACATCTGTAAGATCTACAGCCTCTGCTGCCTCCGCTGCGATCACTGCGGCAGCGATGGAGTCGGCATCAATGGCCGGGGACTCCGTCTCAGATGCGCCCTCGGCTACCTCGGTGAATTCCTCAGCTTCAGCGGTCTCTTCCGGTTCCTCTGCGGGAGCTTCCTCAACCACAGGTGCGGGGACAAGTCGCTGATTATTGGCACCGCCACGCTGGAGGTAGAGTACCAGCGCCTGCTTCATCTCGGAGGGAGACTGATAGCGGGATGCGGGATTAAAGGCGCAGGCCTTCAGGATAATCTCAGAGAGCGCCACATCTGCATATTCCGGCTGGGGCAGGGAATCAGAAGGAGTGCGGGGGAATCTGCGGCTTTCAGACTCGGGCAGCTTACCACCGTTGTAAATCTCGTAAAGCACAACGCCTACGCTGTAAACATCCATGGTCTCGTTGAGAGATGCAGAGGGATCCAGAATTTCAGGAGCGGTGTACTCCGTGATAAGGGCGTCGGGCATGGAGCTGTATTCCAGCTCAGAGATCTGTACCACCCCGAGGTCACCGATCATAAAATGATTTCCGGAGCCTGCGTAGATATTTCTGGGGTGTACATCTCTATGAATCAGGCCGGCAGTACGGTACTGCTCCAGTGCGGAACAGAGGTCGATGGCCAGATTCAGAGCCTCAAGCTTTGTCAGCGGGTGTTCGGCCACATATTCGGTCAGGTTCTTGCAGTAATCAGACAGCAGATATACGTCATAGCCGGAGCCGATGAATTTCTGATCCACCTGATAGCCACGGAATTTGAGAATATTGGAGCCGTTTTTTATATTGTTGATCTGAAGCAGTTCAGCCTTCAGATCCTTAACCTGATTTTCGTAATAACGATGGGCCTGAGTTTCGGTTTTGACGGCACCGGAATAAATCAGCGCCTGAGTTTGCGCCTCACTGGCGGGGATGGACAGATGTTTCAGGGCAAGCTGTTTGTCATCCATACGGCGTGTTACCAGATAAACATCGCCCGCCGGACCCTTGGCCAGTTTCCTGTTCACAATGGTGTTGGTGAGGAGCGGAGTAATTTGTCTAGGATCAATCACTTTCATAACCTCCCATTTGGGGAAATCTATTTACGCCACCGGCCGGAAAGAGCCAGATGGTCGCAGTATGCTTGTATACCACTCTATTCTACGTTATTTTCTGAAAAAAAGCAACAACATTGATGATATAAACCATTGGATTTTGTAGAAAGTTGTGGTATGATGTTAAGGTGATTCGTTGAATTCTAAATTGAAATTCGTAGTTTATTTTATATGGAGGATAGATATGAGCAAAATTTGCGATAATTGCGGAAATATGGTTCCTGATGGCAGCGACGTTTGTCCCGGTTGCGGTCAGGAGCAGCAGAATAATGATGCGTCCCTTCACAAGGTGCTCAATGAACTGAGCATGGCTCTGGATCAGATTCAGAGTGGGGAGGAAGTTGAAGAGACTTCTGAGACGCCTGCTGTGGAAGCGGGGGAGACCATTGTGTTCCGTGCAGATGAGGTAAAGAAAAAGTCTCAGAAAGAGAAGTCTGTGAAAAAGCACAACGAGGGGTCTTCCGTGGTTGCAGCTGCGATGAACCTCTCTCAGGATGAGCCGGAGGAGGAAGCGCCCAAGGCTGAAAAGCCCCGTCGCAAGCCTGCCAATCAGTCCGGGAAAAAGTCGAAAAAGCGCAAGAAGAAAAAGAGCAACAGCACCACCATTCTGGGCATTATTATCGGCCTGATCCTGGCGCTGCTGGTTGTGGCCGGTGCTGCACTGCTGATGCTGTATAAGATGGGCTTCTTTGAACTGCTCAGCGATGATCAGCTCCTCAATACCACGGTCTCCACCCAGGAGAGCACCCTTTCTTCCTTTGAGGCACCTGAGGAGCCTGTGGTTTCTGAGGAGCCCTCTGTGGTAGAGGAAGATCCTGTGGAGGAGCGTCCTACTGTGGTTGCGCCTGAACTGTCCATTGACGAGCCGGACGAGTCTGCGGTGAATGTGAAAAAGTTTACCATTACCGGTGCAGATGACATTACCTTCAGTGCCCGCGGTGAGACTGCGGAGATCGTCTATGTGATTTCTCCTGAGGATGCCATGTGGGATATTCAGTGGGAGAGCAGCGATGAGACCATTGCCACGGTCAGTAATCTGGGCGTAATCACTGCCCGCCGTGGCGGCAGCTGTACCATCACCGGTACCTGCGGTGATTTTGAAGTGTCCGTTGCTGTTTACTGTGCATTCTCTGTTCCTTCCACTGTGCTGGATATGAATTATGACGATATTACCCTGAACTACGAAGGCCAGAAGGTTGAACTGAAGATCGACTATGACCTGACCGACGAGCAGATCGAGGCAACTGTGTGGGAAACCACCGATGAGTCTGTGGCCACTGTAAACGATGAGGGCGTTGTTACCGCCGTGGGCGACGGTACTGCTGTAATCTCCGCTTCTATCGCAGATTACACCGCCTCCTGCATTGTTCGCTGCGTGAATGTGGCCGGTAATGAGGGCGTAAACAGCGATGATTCTGAGTATGTGATCAACTACGAGGACGTTACGCTGACCCGGAAGGGCGAGTATTTCGAGCTGACGCTGAAATCTGTCCTGGGGAATAAGGTTCCCGACTTTACCTGGAAGTCCAGCAACAGCAAGGTTGCTACCGTTGACAGCAAGGGCATTGTTACTGCTGTGGCTGACGGTACCTGTTCCATTACCACCACCGTGGGCGGGGATGACTTCGAATGCATCGTCCGTGTGAGAATCACCGGTTAAAACAGATTGTTGTAGCAAATAAAACGGTCACAACGGATAGTTGTGACCGTTTTCGTTTTACCTGTTTCCCATTCCTGTAACAATTCGATATAATAAATTCGATATTTTGTAAAATCCCAAAGGGGGAACTGTTTTGAGTAATAAATTCATTCCGGATGATCAGAATATTGTTTCTTCCAGTCTGATGGGGCCGGAAAGCGGCGCACCCTGTCTGGTGGATTCCAATAATGGGCGGATTACCCGGATCAGACCCTATCATTATGATAAGGAATATACAGATAAGCATTGCAATCCCTGGAAAATCGAGGCCCGGGGGAGTACCTTCTCTGCACCGGATAAGGT
>CAZFGL010000020.1:0-23151 GCA_964518645.1 uncultured Oscillospiraceae bacterium
CGGCCCCTTCCTGGTAGATCCCACCCGTGGCACCTCCACCTACACCCAGGAGCAGTTGGATTCCTGGAGCGACTGGACCGATACCAACCTGGACTACAGCCGTGTTATTTCCAACAAGGTTATTCTGAAGGCTCAGGACGACGAGTACACCTCCATCATGAGCGACATCGAGACCTTCATGGACGAGATGACCGTTAAGTACATCACCGGCGAATACAGCTTCGACACCTACGAGACCGATTTCGTAGAGGCTCTGAAGGCAATGAACGCCGAGCGTATCGTTGAGCTGTATCAGGCTGCATACGATTACTACAACGCATAATGGATTCGCCCCGGACAGAAATTGTCCGGGGCTTTTTTCATCCATATAAACGAATCCGACCTGAGATTACGTTCACAGGTCGGATTTTATCATGTATTTGATATGGAGAAGGGGTTACATCTGCGCCTTGATCAGCCGGATGTCCTGCCCCATAAACATGAGATTGATATACTCTCCCATAAGCCGGGATGCGATCTGAGGGGTATACCGTCTTGAAAGCTCCCCCAAATTCAAATTGGTGGAAATAATGGTGGGCTTCCCATCCAGAATCCGGCCATTGATAATGCTGTAAAGAGCCGGGGGCACAAAAGAGGTCTGCATCTCCGTCCCCAGATCATCCAGAATCAGCAGATCACATTCCATCACCCGCTGAGCCATCCGGTTTTCTTCCTCGGAGGCGCCACCGAATTTCTGTTTTTCCAGGCAGGAGAATACATGAATCGCCGTATCATACACCACGGAATACCCCAGAGACACCACCTGCTGTGCAATACATGCAGACAGGAATGTTTTCCCCAGGCCGGTTCCACCGTTCATCAGAAGGCTTCTGGAACGGAGGGAGAACTTCCGGGCATAATTCACCGCGGTTTCATAGATCATTTCCATCTGCTCTCTGGGGCTGATCCCCAGAGTCTGATCCCGAACTTCGGAATAATATTGCAGTTCAAAGTCGTCAAAGCTGCCCAGAGAGGAGGACAGGAGGCTGGTCAGCTCCTTGCGCTGTTCCTCCTGACAGAGCTTTTCCATGCACAGGCACATCTTCTCCCCCACATAGCCGGTATCACTGCAACGTTTGCACAGAGGGCCTTCTGTCAAATACTCCGGGCCGTAACCGGCCTGGGTAAGAATATCTGCCCGCTCCCGCTGAAGCGCCAGATTCTTCTGACGCACCTGTTCCACCGCTGTCCGGGGATCCTGCCCGTGCCGGAAGGTATGGGCCATGACCTCAGCCATGGTTTTTCGGATCTCCACATCCAGCTGCCGTACCCGGGGGATCTGGCTGTACACCCGCTCCTGCCGCTGGCGCTGTTCAAGCCGGTGCTGCTCCACCGCTTCGGCATGACGGTTTCTGGCTCTTGCCAGAACTTCCTTTTCGTAGCCCATGGGATCACTCCTTTAAACTGTCGCGGAACCTTTGCAGATTGCTCACGGCCATTTTTTCTCCTGCGCCGGGAGTGAAATTTCCCGACTCCGGAGGGCTCTGTTTCTTTTGCTCGGTATTCACCTGCTGAACCGTATGCAGATTCTTTTCGTGCCAGTTCAGCAGGATCTTGTTCATATAACGCCACGCCAGTTTACCGGTGGCCAGCACCGTTCTGTCATAGGCCAGCTTGATGGTCTCCACATCGAAACCCATGTTCAGCCAGGACTGGATATACTCCCGCTCCGAATCCGCCAGAGGCCGATCCAGCCCCAGACGTTTTTTCACCTGAGCCTCCGGCTCCTGAAGCTCCAGATTGTGTGTGATGTACTGGGATGCCTGCTCCAGTGTCAGGATCCCCCGGTTGGCCCAGTCATAGCACTCCTTTTCCAGCATCCGCATGTTCATGGTTCGTGCCTGACCATGGGCCTTGTTATAATATTCGATTTTCTGAAGGCAGTGGGTCAGTGCCATACTCACCACCTCCGGGGGCATTTTCAAGTAATCCCGCAGGGACAGCAGGGTTTTCAGTTCCTCTGTCGTCAGCAGCCGTCCCATTCTCCGGCTCACTTCCCCCTGAAGCAGTGTGAAGCTGGGGTCCCGGGCAGCAAATGCCGTCACCTGTTCCCCACTGTACACGGGAGCCTGATCCTTCTGAAATCTGGGGGCAGTCACTGCCGCTTCCAGCAGGCCCAGTCGTTTCAGCAGGGATTCCGCCCACTGAAGCTCCCGATCCTGCATGCGCAGCTCCCGTCCCGCCTGTTTCAGAGTTGTATCACCGGTGGCTTTGATATAAAGATACACCATGGCCGCCTCGCCGCTTCCTGCACTGAGCAGCTTTGCAAGCTCCTGAGGCGTCAGGGTGATATAGTCCAGGGTCATCTTTTTCCTCCTTCAATTCAGCCCCCGGGGGTCCGGGGGCTGAGAGAGTTCCTTTCCGAAAGCAGGACTCAGTCCACCTGGAAATCATTTTCGTAATGGATTTCCTGAACCTGATCCTTCGTTCCGAAGTAATAGTCCATAATATCCATGGCGACGCTGGCAAAGTTACCGCCACTGGCACCATGCTCTACATAGATCGCAATGGCGATTTCCGGATCATCCGCAGGGGCCCAGCAGATAAATGCACCGTTATCGGAGCCACCGGAACCGTGGGATGCGGTACCGGTCTTGGAGCAGACCTCGTACTGATAATCCTTCAGATATTTGGCTGCGGTACCCTCTGTAGAGCACATCCGCATACCTTCCTTAATCACCGTATATTCATAGTCACTGAGAAGCCCGGTGGCGTGGGGGGTATAGTCATTTCCCGCCACCAGCGCCTGAAAGTCCGAGGACACCGCACGGCGCAGGAATGTCGCATCGTACAGGGTACCCTTATTTGCAAGGGCGCATGTATACCGGCACATCTGCAGAGGGGTCATGGTAGTCAGAGACTGACCGATATAAGCCGTCAGGTTATCTGCACCGTACCAGCCTTCTTCCTGACCGGTATAGGTCGCCGCCTTCAGTTCCGGGGTCGCCATGGCACCCGGATTGTCCGGCACCTCAGAGCCGGTAGCCTCACCTACGCCGAAGCTAACCGCCGTATCCACCAGCACATCGATCCCCAATGCGTCACCGACCGTATAGAAATACATGTTGCAGGAGTTTGCAATGGCTCCCCGCATGTCCAGCACACCGTGGGTGGTTCTGCTCTCTGTATAGATCCAGCAGCGGGGCTTATAGTCATCGTACTTGTCGTAATAACCGGTATCCTCCACCTCGAAGCTGTCGGAATAACCATGTCTCAGCGCCGTAATGGCAGAGATGGGCTTAAAGGTGGATCCGGGAGGATATGCGTAGTTCAGGCACCGATTTGCCAGAGGGGTAACCTCCATATCCGCAAGTTCGTCATAGTCCTTATAATAATCCGAAGGGTCATAGGTAGGATAGTTCGCCACCGCCAGAACCTCACCGGAGGATACATCCATCACCACGGCTGCGCCTGCGTCCACGTCATAGCCCGCCTGTTCCTCGGCACGTTCCGCCGCCAGGCTTTCAATGGCACTGGCCAGGGCACTCTCTGCCTTCTCCTGAAGGCCAATATCCAGCGTCAGGATCACATTTGCGCCGCTCTGGGGCTCCACCAGCCATTCCTCGTTTACCACAGTGCCGTCAGAGGTAACGGTAACGGCCTTCTGACCGTCCACACCGTGCAGATATTCTTCAAAGGCATACTCAAAACCGTCCTTGCCGACCTTGGCATCCATGCTGTACCCCAGCGCCTTATAGGTGCTCTCGTACTCCTCCGCATCCATCTGACCCACATGGCCCAGAATCTGTGCGGCATATTTGGTGCTGTATTCACGGACTGCGGTGGCCTTAACGTCAAGGCCGGGAATACCCAGTTCCTTCAGCACCGTCAGTTCCTCGGCGGTGACGTCCTCCGCCACTGTATAGGTTTCTGTGTATGCGTAAATGGGAAGATCCAGCTCATACCGAAGTCCCATGATCAGCCGGGCTTCCTCTTCCGTATATTCATCGGAAATATTGTAAGCCTTTTTCAGCCGCTTGGCCAAATTGTCTGCGGTCATATCCGCATCCCAGTCCCGTCCCAGCAACCATTCCTTAAAGGTAAACAGCTCGTTGGAGGTAAGTTCCTCCTTCGTGTATATATAAGGCTCTGTCATGGACAGGGGCAGTGACTCCTCATATTCAATGCCGTTCTTCTGGCACGCTTTGGCCAGAGACAGCAAATAGCCGTTGGGATCGTCCGAATTAAACAGAACAAAGCTTTGCAAAGTCACACTGTAGGTCGCCCGATTACTTATCAGGACTGTACCGTGACGATCCATCAGCTCTCCCCGGGAGGCAGGAACATACTGAATATATGTGGTGGTATTGGAGGTATCATAGGCCGCCTCCTCCGAATCCGAAAGCTGCACGGAAAACAGCCGGATCACATACATGGCCGCAATGAGAAAGATCAAAAACACAACAATGCTGTTGCGGAAACGATAAGTTCTATCCATTGAATCCTCCAATCCGTGAGATATACCTGGTTACAGGGAAAAATACACCGCAGAATGCCAGAGAAATCAGGCATCTGGGGAGAAATTCATTAAAAAACGCACCGGCGGGCAGGGTTCCATTGATGGAAAGGAAAATAGAATAAACCCCATCCGTCAGAAACAATGCAGGCAGGCTGACGCTCAGTGCTGTTTTCCAGCCCTGAAGGAGAAAACGTTCCGCCAGAAGGCCTGCCGCCAGTCCGATCAGGGTCAGCACCACAATGCACCAGGCCCCGTACATGGTCAGTCTGGAGCTCCACGCCCAGAGGCAACCGCCGATCAGTCCCAGGATCGTCCCCCGCTCCGTGCCCTCCCACAGGGCAACGCAGGCCACTGCCACAGGCATGACACAGGGAGGATACCGAAGGGCAAGGGCACCAAATGCCGCCCCGTCCAGCAGCATTGCCGCCAGAAGCACCGCCCCGTAAAGGGCCATTTTGATTCTGAATTGAGTTTTGCTGGACATATCCGGCTTCCCTTCTTTCAGTCGTTGATGTTATAGGATTTGATCACAAACACCTGTACCACCCCGGTCAGATCCACCGTGGGTGCCACAACTGCATATTTTGCAACATTGGTCTCGTCGTTGGCCACATCCTGAACCGTTCCCAGCATCAGTCCGGGGGGATAAATATCGCCGTCACCGGAGGTGAGTACCTGATCGGAGTTTCGGATGGTAGCATCCGAGCTCAGGTAGCTTGCCATCAGATAGCCCTCGTTCAGCAGTTCAAAATCGCCGTGGGTAATACAGGTATAGCCACTGCCGAAAATATAGGCACCGATCTCCGAGGTGGTATCGAGAATCGTTGTCACCGTGGCCCAGTTGCTGCCCACTTCCGAAATAATTCCCACTACCTGTCCGCTTTCGGTTATGGCGCACATTCCTTCCGCCAGACCAGCGGCGCTGCCCTTGGAGATGGTAATATTGCTTCCGTAGCCGCCGGAGTTCCATGCAACCACGTTGGCAATTTCCATTTCATAATCCGTATGCTTCTCCGTGAAATTCAGCAGACCACGGAGACGTTCATTCTCCTCCTTATAGGTCTGGGAGTCCCGGATATCCTGGTTCATATTGGCCATCTGCTCCCGGAGGTTATCATTTTCCGCCTGAAGCCGCTCATATCTGAAAATGTAGCTATAGAGCTGTTCGGCCTTGTCCACCAGCATGGTTGCCCCGTTTTTCAGGGGATTCGCCACCATGGAGATCACGTTATTGAGGGGGGTTGCCTGACCGGGACGGAGCAGAATGCTGCCCACGGTCACAATGGCACAGAGGGCGGCAATAACCAGTGCCACCTTCACCTTTGTGGAAAAATAACTTTTCATCAGATTTCCTCCAATACGGAAATACCGGCCTTCCGGAGCATCTGACCGCTCCGGCACACAGGCAGACCCATAACGTTATAGTAATCGCCCTGGATCCCTGTGACAAACAGCGCCGCATAGCCCTGGATCCCGTAGGCACCAGCCTTGTCCATAGGCTCCCCTGTGGCAACATAGGCGTCAATTTCCCGCTGGGACAGCTCCCGGAAATGAACCCCGGTGGTCTCGCAGTGGGTGCTGACACCGTCAGCACTGATCACCGTTACACCGGTCATCACCAGATGTCCCCTGCCGGACAATGCCCGGAGCATGCGCTTTGCATCCTCCTCATCCCGGGGCTTTCCAAGGATCTGTCCGTCCAGCACCACCACCGTATCCGCCGAGAGTACCACGCTCCCGGCCGGTGCATGTGCCCAGATCGCCTCGGCCTTCTGCCGGGAGAGGCTGATCACTTCCTGCTCAGGAGTCAGCCTCGGCTCCAGTATTTCTTCCTGATTGGAGGGCTGCACCGTAAAGGAAAGCCCCATTCTCTGAAGCAACTCCGCACGCCTTGGGGATGCGGAGGCCAAAATCAAATTCATCTGTAAACCTCCATACGCAGGGTTTATTCCACACCCCGGACATACAGTCCACGGGTGGAAACACCGGGATCGAATGCGCCGCCGGTCTTAAATTCCTGCAACACACCGTCCACCTCCTGCTGGTTCTCTGTGGTAAAGCTCAGCCGCAGGGCCCAGAGTCCCAGACTGTTCATTGTGGGAAGCTTATCCCCCAGATACAGCTTTTTACTGTTAAAAATCTGACTGCGGCAGGTATGTCCATCCCGCAGCACAGGGAAACGGCTGCCGGTTCGATCCACCAGATTGGTCTTGCTGCTGGTGCAGATACAGCTGCCGGAACGGTTCCGGATGATGCAGTTTTCCGTAATCATCAGTGGCAGACGGCCATAGGCAAACATCTCCACCGGGATGGGCTTGGAAATATCCCGGATCTGGGGCAGCGTCAGCTCGAAAGATGCGGTCATGGAGGCAAGGCCCATATCCGCCAGGGTATTGGCTGTACCGGAGTTAAACAGGTTCAGTCCGAAATCACCCCGCACATGGAAGCCTGCCCGACGCACCGGATCCACCATACCGATATTACCCACCAGCGCTTCCTGCACATTGAGCAGCTTTGCCTGCGCCAGAAGGCTGAAAATCCCGTCCCACTCGCTTTCCTGAATCACCCGGGGCAGCACCGCACAGACCCGGAAGGTCTCTGTGACAGCCCGAGCCATACCATCGGCCGGATTCAGCAGATGAAGGGGGACATAGAGGATCTGGGGTTTAAAGGCGATCAGCCCGTTGGTGATCTGGTTAAAGGACTGGATCGAAACGGTAAACACCGGCGTTGTTCTTCCGGCCTTCACCACCTGAGGCGGGGTATACGTCCCCTCCCGCCGCTGGGGAAGCTGTCCCCGGACAACGGTCAGCATGGCCAGCACCTCCCGGCGCATACCGTTGATCACAGATGCCGGAAGGGTAAGTCCGGGATATAGATCCACCTGAACACCCTCTACATAATAAGGGGTTCCCCCGGTCTTGCTCAGCCGCTGGATCAGCGATTCCTGAGTAAGGGGGACATTCATTGCGATCTCCGGAATCGCCCCCTGAACCGCCTGTACATGACCATCGGAATCCCACACCTGAAGCAGTGCGTTCTGTCCGGGATATACCTGAATCCGGAACCAGATAGGTACCCGCTGGGTCTCGGAGTTTTCATAAGTTGCCCGGGCCCGGGCAAAGAGGCTGCGATCCTGCTCCTCATCCTGCCGGGTACCGAACATATGCTGTCCGGTTTTTCCCAGATAGTATCCGTCTGTAAATCCCTGCCGGGAGAACACCTTCTCCAGATCCTTCAGCTGCTGCGCCGTTACTGCCCGTCCCAGAGCCGCATCCTTGTAAAGCTTTGTGGCAATAGCGACATACTCCGCCCGCTTCATCCGGCCTTCGATCTTGATGCAGTGAACGCCCATGGCGTTCAGTTCCCGCAGATAGCCAATCAGACAGTTATCCTTCAGGCTCAGGGGATAGCGGTTTTCTCCCCTGTCATATCCATAGCTCATGCGACAGGGCTGGGCACACTGTCCCCGGTTACCGGAGCGACGGCCGATCATGGCGGACATATAACACTGGCCGCTGTGACACATGCAAAGCGCACCGTGGACAAAAACCTCGATCTCGATAGGGCTGTTTTTGCAGATTTCCGCAATCTGACTGCGGCTCAGTTCTCTTGCCAGCACAACCCGGCTGCAACCCATTTCTGCCGCCCGGCGAACACCGTCCAGATTGTGAACCGACATCTGGGTGCTTCCGTGGATAGGCATTTCCGGGGCGATCTCCCGGATCATGCGGCAGATCCCCAGATCCTGAACGATCATTGCATCCACGCCGGCACGATATGCCTCGAGGATGGTGGCTGCCGCCGTTTTCAGTTCCCGATCCAGCACCAGCGTATTCATGGTAAGATAAACCTTCACACCCCGGATGTGACAATAGCTGACACACTGCCGGAGCTGTTCCTCTGTGAAGTTTTTGGCGTTCATTCTGGCATTGAAGCTGCCATAGCCAAGATATACGGCATCCGCACCGTTTTGAACCGCAGCGATCAGCGCATCGCTGGAACCTGCGGGGGATAAAACTTCAAGCATACTTCTTTTCTCCGTTTATTTCTTTTCCCTTTTCAGAGGGAATATGCACCTACTCTGAACTAGTATTATAACACATTTTGCGCGGTGGGAAAAGCCCTAAACGCCGGGAATTCCCGGAAGAATGATGAACATACTGTAAAAAAGCCGTTAAATTGCAAAACCGCGCCGGGATACCGGCGCAGTTTCTCCTTTGGGTTTATTTTTCGTCAGACAGCACACGCGGCTCTTCCAGATACCGCACCGGTTTTCCGTGGGCTTCTGCGTACAGGATCTCCGACCTTGTGCTGTTTCCAATATAGCCGCCAACGTTAATCACATAGATCTCATCAGCCATGTCGATCTTCCGTTTATGCATGTCGTCCAGCATGATTTTTGTGGCCGTAAGGGTATCCTCCTCCATGCCTTCCCACACCTCATTGTCACCGGAGTGTCCGAACAGACCCACGCTGATCACAATATTCCCGGCCAGAGTCAGCCGCTTCTGTACCTCCACAAAGGCATCTCTGAACCGGGTGCTTCCGCAAAGAGTAATCACTCTGTACCCGCCAACCATATGCCCGCTCCTTTATCCTTAACGATTTATGACAGAGGGGCGCCACAAAACGTGACGCCCCCGAATATACAATCAGATCTGAGATGCGGTACCGAACGCAGCACGCATGCACTTCTGCACGTTGCCGGGCTTATCGCAGTCACCGATCACCACGGAATAGGGTGCGGCGGAGGCCAGCTCCATAGCCTCATCCTGCTTTGCCTTCATACCGATTGCCAGCAGCACGCTGTCTGCCTCGATCTTCTGGGGGTTGCCCTCGGGATCGTTGTAGCAGACGCCGTCCTTCTCGATGCTGGTGCAGGTAACACCGGCACGGTAAGCAAAGTTTGCGGTCTTCTTCCAGTAGTTGACCACCATGTTGCGGTAATGGGCATGGGGTGCATCCAGAATCAGGTCGTACTGCATCTCCAGCACGGTGACCAGATGGCCCTTTTCAGCCAGATACAGGCCGGTCTCAACACCGATCTCACCGCCGCCGATGATGGTAACGTTCTTGCCCAGAGTGTCCTCATGGCCATAGATGGTGGCAGCATACTGAACGTTCTCGCCGTCCTTGCCGGGCAGGGGCAGAGAGGAGGGCTCAGCACCCAGCGCCAGTGCCAGAACCTCATAGTTCTCAGCAGCCAGCATCTCTCTGGTAGCCTTGGTGTTCAGCTTCACATTGACGCCCCACTTGTCCATCTCACGGATCATGTACTCCATGAACTGACGGAGCGGCCACTTGAAGGAGGGCAGCTTGGAATGCTTCAGCATGCCGCCCAGCTCACCGGACTGCTCGTACAGGGTCACATCATGGCCGCGCTGTGCGCAGACTCTTGCAAACTCCATACCGGCAGGGCCACCGCCTACGACAGCAACCTTCCGCTTTGCCTCAGCAGGCTTGATCATGCGGATCATCCGGTCTTCCATGCCGATGACAGGGTTGACGGAACATACAGTACGGAACAGGTCGTTGCCGTTGGGTACATGACACTTGTTGCAGCGGATACAGGGAACGATGTCCTCCTTGCGGCCCTCGTACACCTTCTTGCCATAGTCCTCGCAGTTGTTGATCCAGGAGCGTGCCATGTAAATCAGGTCGGCACCGCCTTCAGCGATCAGGTTGTTTGCGATCTCGGGATCCTGGAAACCTGCGGAAGCAGCCACAAACATGTTGATGCCCTGCTTCTTGATTTCCTTGTTTACATAGCTCATAGCATCGATGTAGGGAGCAGGCTTTTCCTCGGTGGAGGTGAAGCCCAGAGGATGCTGGGGATCCATATCACCGGAACGGAGATGGAAAATGTCGCAGATACCTTCCATCATCTTTGCCAGCTGAACCACCTCGTCCTTGGTGTAGCCGCCGAACTCTTCCTCATCCACAGAGATAACCACTTCCAGAGGGAAGCCCTTGCCCACAGCCTTACGGAGGGCAGTGAACATCTCAACCAGATAGCGGGCACGGTTCTCAAGGCTCTGGGGGCCGTACTCGTCGGTTCTGTCATTGGTCAGGGGGGAGAGCAGCTTTGCCATGGGGTTGTTCCGATAGCAGGCATAAATGGAGACCATATCAAAGCCCAGTGCCTTGAAGTCCTTGCACTGCTGTGCATAGTCCTCGATCATGGCCTGGAGATACTCCTTGGTAAGGGAGGAAACGGACTGCTGGGGGCCACCCTCATTCTGTGCATGTACAGTATCGTTCTGAACGCCGAAATCCTTGTGCTGGGGGGTGGTGTCCTCACCGGGCATGGGAGGCATATCTCCGCCGGGGCCACCGGGACCCTCGCCGGGCCCACCAGGACCGCCAGGACCGCCAGGACCTTCACCGGGGCCGCCGGGGCCTGCCATCGCAGCACCCATGCCCATACCCATACCGGGGCCCATGTAGGCAGTACCCATGATATAAGCACAGGTCTTGGAGCCATAGAAATGGATGGCATCCAGCATCTTACACAGGTAGTCCTGTGCATTGGCATCAGTCATATCAAAGAGATTGAAGTGGGCAGGAGTATTGTCCAGCACACGGCCGCCCATACCGGGCATGCCCTTCTCAAACAGGTGGTTCAGAGTGACCAGCGCTGCGCCGTTCTTGGCACGGCCGGCAAAGTGAGAGATCACCTTTTCCGTAGGCTCCTTCTCGGTACCCTGCAGGAAGTGAGGGGTAGACGCAGAGGAAAGCATTCTGTTCCGCAGCACCATATTGCCGATTTTAATGGGGCTCAGGAGCGCGCTGTATTTCAGTTCCATATTTTTGTCCTTTCCCCGCAAATGCGGAGGTATTTTGCCCATAGAGGCTTGATTATAATTATATCACGAAATATTTTTCGGCAAAAGGTACATTTCGTTACCATTTTGTGCGGATTTCTTCCCGCCGACACACGTTTTTTACCCACTGTCCCTCTTTTCTTTAAAAAAGTTTGTCACAGAACAATCATGGCGCTTTTCCACAGCGCCACAAGACGACCTCCACCGGCAGGGCTCCCCCGGTTCTTCTGAAATAATATCACTTGAAATTCCCCCGAATTCAGCGTATTATTAATTCCGTAAAGGAGGGATCACCATGTCCCTGACACCGCAGGAGCAAGCGGAGCGCACCATGCTTCAGCAGCAGCTGGAGCAGCTGAAAAAAGACTACGAGCAGCTGGATATTCGTGTCAAGAACTACGCACGGGAGTCCTTTCTTGTGGACCTTATGGGCGACCACCATATCACCCCGCAGGAATATGAGAACTTCCTTACGGAATACGACCTGAATTTTTCCTCTGACCGTTTTGTCATCATGTCCATCCAGATTGATTCGGACATTGAGAACTTCATCGGCCACAACACCGCCAGTCAGGAGAGTCTGCGCCGGGTACGTTTTCTGATCCGGAACGTACTGGAGGAGTTGCTGGGTGAAAAGAACACCTGTCAGGTGGTTCTTGTCCGGGGCGAGACATTTGCCTTTATCAACCTCCGGGAGGATGAAGCACTGGCACTGGCCTCCATATATGACGCCGCCCAGCGTGCCACTGAACTGTTTGAACAGCACTATGATGCCATTGTCACCTTCTCCATCAGCAGAGTCTGTCACGGGTATCAGAACATTGCCGCAGGATATAACGATGTCATTGAGCTGATCCAGTACCGCACCATGGCCGGAGACGACACCCGTGTACTCCGGTATGATCTCCAAACCGAGGCGCATCTGCCAAAAGAGCGGGTGGAGCATTTTAAATTTGAACATGCTCTGGAGAATTACATCCAGTCCGGCGACTATGAATCCGCCCGGGCGCTGGTTCACAAAATGCTCACTGCGGAATTTAACCACACCCGTCCCACAGTGCAGGTATTCATGATCCGGGCCTACGGCATCATCAACGATATTCTCCACGTCTTTGACAGTCTGGAGGAGTATTTCTCCCCGGAATTCCTTGTAGAGCTTCAGGCCGGTCCCAGAATCGTCAATGCCACCTCCCTTGCAGATATTTCCCGGGAACTGGATGACATTTTCGATGCCATCATCGCCCGTCAGCAGACGCTGGAGCAGGAGCCTGCATGGGTTCAGCGGGCGGTGGATTATATCGACGAAAACTATGCCGACCAGAATCTGAATGTGGCCAATGTTGCCGACGCAGTGGGGATCAACCCGGTGTATCTTTCCCGGATGCTGAAAAAATACCGAAACCTGCGCCCTCTGGAGTATATCCATCAAAAGCGGATCGAGCAGGCCAAAATCCTTCTGGGACAGGGCGTCACCGTCAAGGATACGCTGACCCGGGTGGGCTATTCCAGCGCCCTGACCATGAACCGGGCCTTCCGTCGATTTGAAAACACGACCCCCGGGGCATTTTACCGGAAAAAAACGCCTTAAAACCTTATAAGGGGGGCTCTGCTGCATACCGCAGCAGAGCCCCCCTTTCTGTTATCCCTGATTAAACAGCGGCGCCAAATCCGCCTCGTGCTCCTGGAATATCTCCAGCAGATACCGGTTCCAGTGTCTGGCATCTCTTTCGCTGCTGCCAAACACATAGTCCTCCTGTCCGTAATCGATCACGTCAAATCCGGGAACCGCCTTCATTGCACCGGAATTCCGGTACACAAGCACGTCCTCCAGCGTAAAGTTTGCCTTACCATCCTCCAGCGTGATCCATCCGCTGAGATCCGTTCCGGACATTTCCTCTGCGTCTCCGTTCACCGTCTGTCTGGTGGCGGGCTCTTTTACGCTCTCCACGCCGCTGACGTACTTTCCATACATCATGTCCACATACAGTGCCAGAGAATCCCCCAGCACCTCCGAGGGGACATGTCCACCGTCCCACTGCCATTCAATCACCGAATCCACACCGGCAGAGAGCCACTTCAGCTGAAGATTCATGGAATTGAGCAGGGACATATCCCCCTCTACAGCACCCATCACGATCCGGGTCCATGCGGGGTTCTCCGTTCCTGCTTCCCCGATATAATTCAGCGGGTTGTACAGCTCCACAATGTTCCTGCCATATTCGTCTCCGGCATAGATCTCATCCACATCCGTCCGGTACGCCTCCACCATTTCCTCATAGGAGGCATAATTCGCAGAGTCCGCTCCTCCACCGGAAGCCGCTGTGCTGCCGGCCATGGGGCCACCATCCCGGATGCCGCCACCAAACAGTTCCAGGGGCAGATCTGCGGGCGGGTCGCCCATGGGCATACCGCCGGGGCCACCGTGGCCCATACCGCCAAAAGCGGATTTGGTATACCGCCCCTGAATAAAGGCCTCTGCTCTGTCCTGTTCGGTCATGGCTTCCACCGCCTCATCCGTGAGGGGAATGCCGTTCTCATCAAACCATGTCCATCCATCGCTGTATTCCAGCTTGCTCAGATAGCCCCGGAAGCTGTTCCGGAACTGGCACAGATACAGGTCGATATAGCTGCCATGGTATCCATTTGTCTGGGGATAGACCTCCGGATCATATTCGATGGAAAGTGGCACCAGATCCTCCGCATCTCCGTCTCCGTTGAGATCAAAGCCCATCTGTGCTTCGTCCGCGGTCAGTCCCTGCCCGTTGATATAATCCATATAGGCTTCTGCCAGATACCCAGCCAGTGTCTTCTGGAACTCGGTGTTGAATTCATAGGTGGGATCCATGTAATACTCCAGCGCCTGCGCCATATCCGCCTCATACAGGGGGGAGATGGTGCTGTATGCCACAGAGCCCCACGCCCCATCACTGAGGGACACCTGTTCCCCGTCAATGGTAACGGTTGTGGAATAGGTTCCATCGGAATTGCGATATACGCCTACTGCACCTGCGGCGATCTGGTAATCGTAGAAATCGGGATGATTGGATGTGGTCGCAAACATGGTGGCATGGGCTGCACCTCCGGAACCGCCGGTGGACACAAAATAGTCCACACTGCCGGGAAGATTTCCAAGCAGCATATTATACTTCACAAACCGGACAGCTGCTTTCTGATCCACCAGACAGGAGGGGGCATCACCGGTGTAGTAAAGCACATTGCCATTCTCGTCCTCGACGGCATCCTGCTTTCCCCGGTTGCCGCAGGCAACGGAGATATATCCCTCCGAAGCATAGCTGGTCCCTGCCACAGCGTTATACTGGGAACCGTATCCTGCTGCGCCGGTAGTAAGGATGGTGGGCGCAGTTGCAGCCGTATAGGACTGTCCATGGCTGCTGGTGACTTCTCCCTCGTAATTGATCACCAAAGCCCCCTGTACAGTCGTCTCTCCGTCCTCCCCGGTAACATCGGCGCTGCCATCTCCGTCCACGTCGATTCCCAGCACATACGCTCCGGGAACACAGACGGATACCCCCTGCTGATCCGGAAGCTCCGGCGCTGTAACTGCGGAGACCACACTCAGCACCCATGCATCCCCGGCAGCAGAATAGGTCCACGCCTGTTCCGGGTTATTCTTCAGATTCAGAGCCTCTTCGATCTCCGCCCGCTGAGCCAGTTCCTCCGGTGTCGGCTCATAGGGCGCCGGTTCCGTCTCTTCCTCCACGTTGGAGAACTCCTGAATGGACGGATCAGCCTCCGCTGACAGTTCCTCTGCCGGCTTTTCCGTCTCCGGCGCTGACTGAGAAACCATCGATGTCCCAGTTTCATTTCCGCACGCAGCCAGCCCAACAAGGATGCCGAGCGCCAGCAGCACTGCAATTATTTTTTTCAAGGCAAATTCTCCTCTCTTTTTTTGCTCATTTTATCAAAATCCCTTCCGGTACATCAATTCCGTTTTTACAGGATCCTATTCCCCACCGGAATCCGTCTGTTCTTTCTCCCTTCTCCGTGCTATAATTACCTGCAAAGGAGCTGATTCTATGGACATTCAGGAGACACTGCACGCTATGCAGGACACCAAATATCAGGCGTTTCAATGCAAACTGCTGCCCACAGTAGATCCAGAGACCGTCATCGGCATCCGCACCCCTGCCCTGCGGAAACTGGCAAAAACCCTGGCAGGTTCCCCTGAGGCAGAGGAATTTCTCCGGAGTCTTCCCCATCGGTATTACGACGAAAATAATCTGCACAGCTTTCTGCTCTGTTCAATCCGGGATTTTGACACCTGTATCGAGGCCCTTGACCGGTTTCTCCCCTATGTGGACAACTGGGCAACCTGCGATCAGCTGAATCCCGCCGTGCTCGCAAAGCACCCGGATCAGCTTCTGCCCCACATCCGCCGCTACATGTCCTCCACCCATACCTACACCATTCGGTTCGGCATTGAACTGCTGATGCGGTACTATCTGGACGAACTGTTCCGGCCTGAGTATCTGACCATGGTGGCTCAGATCCGTTCTGAGGAGTATTATGTAAACATTATGTGTGCATGGTACTTTGCGACTGCCCTTGCAAAGCAGTATGAAGCTGCCCTGCCCTATATTACGAACCGTCAGCTGCCCCGTTGGGTGCACAACAAAACCATTCAGAAGGCCGTGGAAAGCTACCGGGTCTCCCCGGAACAGAAAGCCTTCCTGAAAACACTGAAATGGCAAAAAGAAAAATAAAAATTGCGGTTCCCGGACAGACCTCCTCTGCCGGGAACCGCTTTTCATTACATTCGTTCAAATATTTCTCCCCCACGGTAGTACAGCCAGCCCAGGATCAGCAGATCCGCCACCAGAAGCACACCGCAGATCAGCAGGAAATACCCCATGGGACTGAGGAACTCATCCAGCAGCAGATACAATCCCACCGCCCCGGCCACCAGCAGCCAACCGCCAAAGAGCGCCAGCATCACCGATGCACTCTGTTTGATGGGTACGATCTCGCTGGTCCAGCTCAGATTGGGCATTTTCAGGTTTGCTCCCAGCCCGATTCCGGCCATCAGCACCGCAAACAGCACCACAGTCACAGGAATCATGACACAGTAAGGGATACCGGGTCTCAGCACCCATTCAACCGCCCCAATTGGCATTGCCGCAGGAATCAGGGTCAGCAGCAGCTGCATGCGCAACTTTGCCCCCAGCACCTGACTGCCGGAAACAGGCAGGGACTGGGCTACCCACAAGTTCTTTCCCTCCAGAGACACGGACGGTGCCACCATATCATTCATAGTCACCATCAGGCACACCGCCCCGGCTGCGATCAGCGCCGGAACGCCCCCGGCCAGAGGCAGCTCCGCCAGCACCTCCCGGATCACATCCTGCTTCCACAGCAGAAGCACCGCCGCCACGGGCATGAACAGGATACCCAGACCGCAGTTGAGCATATAGTTCGCACTGCCCGTAAATCGCAGCAATTCCTTATGGAGCAGCGCCCCCTTCACGGAGCGCACATGGGTCTTTTTCTCCCGGTAGGCCGTTTTTCTGCCCCCCTGACTGGTGGTGACCAATCTTAAAAAGCTGCGACTCATCACCAGATACACAAGGGAAAACATTACACCAACCATGGCGGTAAAAATCAGAAGCGAGGGCACATTTCCCGCCGCCCCAAGTCCCATATGGTACAGGGGATTCAGACCCCCCTTCATTTTTCCGCCGATGGCCTCCGCATGGAGAAGGATCTCCTGAATCATGGAATATGCCTTCCCGTAGATATAATAATACGCCCCGATAAACCCCAGAGACAGGAGCACTGTGATAATATTCTTGCTTTTCAGCTTTCCCACAACCAGTGCAACGACCCAACCAAGTATCGCAGACAGTACCAGCACAAAAACGGACAGAATAAAGGGGACCAGCACCGCACAGACAACCCCCACAACAGAAACCTGTGCCGTCATAAACCAAACCAGCAGAGTCGGGATCATAACGATCAGTTCATACATCAGCCCCATGGCGTATACACCGGAAAGACGGATCAGCAGGATCCGGGAGTTTGGAATGGGCATGGAGAGAAGCAGATCATTGTCTTTGGCCTGATACAGGGCACTGTATGTATTGAACACACTGCCGAACACCCCGAGGAAAACACCCACCAGCCCCATCAGGCACCAGTAAAGCCACCCCATATCCACAGACAGCAGTGGCTCACACAGCATTTTCCCAAGCATGAAGAAAATCGCCCCCAGCCCCACAAAGATGGCAAGGTACATCAGACTATAGGCTACCGTTCCCCCAAGGGTACGAAATTTTCCGGTTTTCTGATTCTTATAGAGCCATGAAAACACTTCCATCATCTGTTTTCTGAACAGCGCCCTTGTCATTGCTCCCCCTCCAATTCCAGAAATACATCTTCCAGAGAGCTATCCCCCTTCACCTCATCCATGGTTCCGGACTTCACCAGTCGGCCGCCCTTGATAATGGCAACCTTATCGCAGAGCTTCTCAGCCACCTCCAGCACATGGGTGGAGAAGAAAATAGCACAACCTTCATCACACTTTTCCCGCATAATGGACTTCAGCAGGTGGGACGCCTTGGGATCCAGACCCAAAAAGGGTTCGTCCATAATAATCAGCTTCGGATCGTGGATCAGTGCAGAGATCACCGCCAGCTTCTGTTTCATGCCATGAGAATAGGAGGAAACCGGTGCAGGCAGATCATCCATCAGCTCAAAAGCATCGGCATATTTCCGAATTCTCTCCTGCCGCACAGCCTTATCCACCCCAAAAATATCTCCCACAAAGTTCAGGAACTGGATCCCAGTCATAAATTCATACAGATCCGGATTATCCGGAATATAGGCAAGCTTTTTCTTGCAGGCAAGGGGATCCTTCCGGATGGACACCCCATCCACAGTGATCTCTCCTTCACCAAACCGCAGGATTCCGCAGCAGGATTTCAGGGTGGTGGTCTTACCCGCTCCATTGTGTCCGATAAAACCGTAGATCTCCCCGGGAGGAATGTGCAATGACAGATCATCCACCGCCCGCTTCTCTCCGTATTTCTTGGTCAGATGCTCGATTTTCAGCATGATCATGCGCTCCTTCATATATTTCCGGCAATCAATTGTCGGTGAATCAACGAACTGTTCTCCGGCAGGATCTGAACGTCTGTGCAAAAATGACGCCTCTCCTGAATTATCCCGGTGTGGCACAGTCACCACGGTTGTTTTTTTCTACAAAATCCTCGTTGTAGAACGCGCATTCTGTAATATTCGTTTTAAATATATCACCAGTCCAGAATATGTCAATAGGCTACAGGTACAAAAAACTACCGTGCATGACATCTCATTACGTCACACACGGTAGTCAAAACTGGGTAGGGTCAATCATACCCCTCTCATCCTCTCTATTAGATTTTTTGTACCTTGACTTTTACAGTCTGGATATCACCTGTTCTTTGGAATCAGTCCTCTCAAGATCATAATACATTACGAATTTTCTTTGTTTAAGCGGTTACAGCCGCTAACTATTTCATGGATACTCTTTCTAAAGTGCATGTGCTATCCGGAAAAAGTCTAATCAGTACATGGGACTTTACCTCCAATGTAGAAATCACATCATCGAAACCAGAACCTGACTGTTCATGGGACGGTCCTCCTGTTTTGGATTCATCGTTAAGATGCGGATCAGCCGCTAACTATTTCATGGGACCCTTGCCTCCATCACAAATGCATTCCGGACGATTGACAAATCAGTACATGGGAACGTACCTCCGTGGGAAAAAATTTCAGAACCAGAACTTAACTGTCCATGGGACTGTCCTCCGCATTGAATTTTGTTTCTGTGTGGCGGATCGACCGCTTACTTTCTCATGGGCTTCTTGCCTCCGACATAAGGTTTTCTGACGGATGACCAATTAGTACATGGGAACGTACCTCCACGTCTTTAGTATCTATTTTCAACCGGAAACCCGGATTGTCCGCATTACTACGCGGTCAGTCTCTTATGAAAATAAATCTGCAAGATGACACACTCCAAACTTTCAAAACTTCCGACAAGCTCACTCGCTGAACCGTCGTGCTCTAGCACTTCACCGGAATCAACCTCCTTTGTTTTTCTGTCTACAATATACAACAGTTCATCATTTCTGTCAAGTAGTTTTGTGAGAAAAATGCAAATAAATTATAAAAATTTTTTGAAGGATAAAATTCCCTTGAAAGTTCATTTTGAAGGAATTTCATCTTTTCATCCTTTTGCTCGTCCCATCCCGTCGAAAAAGGGCAAAAAGAAGCGCCCCGGAATGCCGGAAGCACTCCGAAGCGATCCTTTGTATTTCTTTAGAGATTATTCCCCAGCTCATAGGCCTGTTTCTTGATGCTTTCCGCAACCGGGCCAGAGGAGATCAGCATCTCCTGAATGTCAAAGCCCCAGTCCCGGAAGGGCGCAAGAAACTGTTCATACCGCTCCCGGTACATATCCGCCACAGGAACTCCCTGCGCAAACACCGGGAACAGTCTTTTCCCCGCCGGGATCCGACAGCCGGATGTCGCGCCGATCCCCCGGCTCAGGCAAAAATGTCGGTGGAGAAAATCCCAGGCCTGTCCCTGAGGCCAGCCCATATAATTGCCCGCGCCAAAGACCACCACATGCGCCTGAGGCAGTGCCTCCAGATATGCGCTCAGTGCATCCTGCCGGACACAGACACCGCTGTCATTCTTTTTGCAGCCATGGCACCCGGTACAGCCGCCGAAGTTGTCACCGGTCAGTACCACCGTCTCCGTCTGATGGCCCCCGTCTCCGGCACCCCGCAGAAACTCCCGTACCACACCGCCGGAGGCACTTTCCGGCCGTCCGCTGCAAATCACACCGATTACCTTCATTGTCGGTTCTCCTTATCTGGGAAGCCGGTTGTGCAGTTCCGTAACGATCTGGTCGATCCAGTTCCGGATCTGTGCCACATCCTCCTGAGGCAGTCCCGCGGCGTCGTAATGGAAGCAGCACTCATCAGTAACGCACTCGCTGCTCATCCGCACCAGAATCCCGTTCTTGCGGAAGGAGCCGTCCACGCACATGCTGTCCACCCCGTAGGTGATATGCTCCGGCTGAATCAGTTCCTTGATTACGTCGTACATTGCGTAAAAATCATCCTCGCCGCCGTAACCGGTGATTGCCACCAGCACAGAGCCGTTTTTCAAATTAATATCCTGAGTCATAGTTTATTCCTCCGTCCAGACTTTTTCTCTGGGATTATACCACAAAAATTCTCCGACGTATAGTCGTGTTTTCCCTGCACTCCCGGGAAGCATTGCATTTTTCACCGGCGTGTGATAGACTGAGGTAATCGAGGAAAGGAAGCGAGTATTATGAACTGTCCCCTCTGCGGTGCCCCGGTGGAACAGGAAACCGCCTGTCCGGAATGTGGCACGCCCCTTTACTCCCCGGAGCCTGAGTCTCCGACAGAAGAACGCCCCCGCTCCCACCCCGGCATTTTCTATGACAATCTGATTTCCGCACAGGAAACCTACGAAGAGGAGCATCGCGCCCCCAAACCGCCCCGGTTCAGCCGTGGTGAGACCGGGATTCTGACCGGTGCGCTCCTGTTTCTGGTGCTGATTTTTGGCCTGCTCTGGTACGCTTCCCGGCAGTACAGCCCCGACGCCACGGCAATCTCCGGCGACGGTGGCATATACATGGACAACCGTACCTTCTCCATATATTATACCAGTGTTTATCAGTCCTTCCTGTCCCAGTACGGCAACAGCCTTCCCTTTGACCGCAGCCGAAGCCTGAGGAAACAGTATTACAATCTGGACACAGGCTATACCTGGGAGCAGTATTTTATGGATCAGGCATTTCCCTCCGCAGCTCTGACCGAGCGGTTGGTGGCGGATGCCCGGGCCAGCGGCTTCTCCCTGAGTGAAAGTGACTGGGCCACACTGGAGGATCAATGGGCCGCCGTGACCCAGACCGCCGAGGCCGCCGGAATGACCGTCCAGGAATATCTCAGCGCCATGTACGGCAGTGTGGTAACCCCAGAGGTCTACCAGGCATATCTGGAAGACGCTGCACTGGCTCAGGCGTATTCCCAGCAGCTTTATCTGAATTATCAGTTTTCAGACAGCGAGATCGAAGCCTATTACCGGGAGCATTCGGATAATTACCCTGCACTTGTCCTTTCGGACATCCCCAACGCCGACATTCGTCACATTCTCTACCGTCCCTGGGAGGACACCCCGGAGGCACGGGCAGATGCACTGGACGCAGCGCTGGCTGATATGGAAACGGTGAAGAATGCAGCAAATCCCGAAACCGCCTTTGCAGCACTGGCCTGTGAGGTTTCCGGAGATGCCGGCAGTCGGGAGCAGGGCGGACTCCTTCAGGATCTGGCACCGGGTCAGATTTCCCCCGCTGTCAGCGACTGGTGCTTTGACCCGACCGGAAGAACCTACGGCGACATTTCCACCGCCGAGTCAGACTACGGCGCACACCTTTTGTTTTTCATCGGCTACCGGGACAATTTCCAGTGGAAGGATCAGGTTCTGGGTGACATGCGTACGGATGCCCTCCGTGGGTATGTGCAGAATCTGGGGATGACCCTTGAATGTCATCTCACCGCCACTGCCGGAGCCCCGCAGCCATAAAAGCCATAAAAAAGAATCATTTCAGGAGGTACTTCCAATGAAGAAAATGGTGTTTTTTGTGAACCCTGCCGCCGGCAAGGAGGAGATCCGCTTCCATCTCATGGACGTGATCAACTACTTCACCGTAAACGGCTATGACGTCATGTGCCACCCCACCCAAAAAGCCAAAGACATCCCGGAATTCCTCCGGCAGCGTGGCAACGAGTTCGACATTGTGGTATCCTGCGGCGGTGACGGCACCCTTAACGAGACTGTCACCGGCCTGATGAGTCTGAAGGAACGGCCCCTGCTGGGCTATATCCCCGCCGGAACCGTAAACGACTTTGCCACCTCCCTCCACATTCCGAAAAACCTTATGGAGGCCGCCAAAAACATTGTGGAAGGCGTGCCCTTCGAGGTGGATATGGGCGGGTTTAACGATGCCTATTTCACCTATGTGGCCGCCTTCGGTGCCTTTACCAAGGTCAGCTACGCCACCCCCCACTCCAGCAAGCAGGCTCTGGGGCGTGCCGCCTATATTCTGGAGGGTGTTCGTTCCCTGACAGACATCCGCCCCATCCATGTGGTGGCAGAGTGCGGCGACACCGTAATTGACGACAACGTACTTCTGGGCATGGTCACCAACGCCACCTCTGTAGGTGGCTTCAAGGCACTGGACGATTCCATTGTAAAGATGGACGACGGCCTGAACGAACTGATTCTGGTAAAATCCCCCAAGGCGCTGGCGGATTACAACGCACTGCTCACAAGTCTTGCAACCCGGAATTTCAATCCGGATTATTTCCACATCGTCCAGACCGACAATGTGACCCTCCGTTTTGACGCACCCGTCCCCTGGACTCTGGACGGAGAATTCGGCGGGGAGACCGATTCCGCCACGATTCTGAATCTGCCCAAGCCCATTAAGATCATTGTCCCCAAAGCACACCGTCAGGTCACAGGATAATCAGAATGTCCACTTATCCCCATTTCACCCCCGTTTCAATGTTTTCTTTGTGACGAACAGTTGACATTTTGCTAATTTCCTGAGATAATAACCGGTGGAAATACATAGTGGATTTGAGTCCGCTCATATCCCAAAAATACATACCAAAAGGAGATAAAAACCATGGCTATTGAAACTATTGCCGTACTCGGCGCCGGCCAGATGGGTTCCGGCATCGCTCAGATTGCTGCTACCAACGGCTACAAGGTCATCATGCG
>CAZFGL010000021.1:0-22981 GCA_964518645.1 uncultured Oscillospiraceae bacterium
ACCATAGGTTTTCGCCATTTTTTAATTTTACTGTTTTACGACCACCCAGCATCGCTCCACGGTGGTATTTTATTATGCAGTTATTTTCCGTTTTTCCGTACAGATCAGCGCTGTCACCGCACCCAGCAGTGCTCCCAGGAGCTTTGCAGCCAAAAGCGCTCCAACCATACGCTCTGCCGCATCCACGGTATATCCCAGATGCGCCGCCAGACAGGAGCAGCCACACACCAGCGCCGCTGCATTCACAACAATCCCCCGGTGATCCATGTCCTTGGCCATAACCAGACAGGCTGAACCACTGACAATTCCCAGAATCAGTCCGGTGGTGGAGGCTCCATTCAAACCGGTTTTCTCACCGAACCACGCAAAGGGTCTTTTCATGATCCGCTGGATCAGCTCCGCCAGAGGCAAACTTCCCAGCATCACAATTCCAATACCGCAAGAGACACCCATTGCATCCTTGAGGGGTGTCATTCCCGGGAGAATGGTCACCTTCATCATATATTCCACCGCACCCAAAACCAGTCCCACAGTGGAGATTATCTCGATCAGCTTGGAAAAGACGCCAAAGCCCTTCAGCAGCAGATTCATCCACTTGACCATAAACAGCAGGAGCAGTGCGGAAATCATAAAAATCGGCATACACTGCCAGATGGTGTTTTTCAATCCGAGACCGCCGATCATTCCCCCGGTCAAAAGTGCAATTGGCATGATTACAATGCCATAGCTCAGTCCCTTTTCAAATGCGGATTTTTCCGTCTCCGGAGTTGCCCCCAGTCCTACCGGAATGGTAAACACCAGAGTACAGCCGAAAATGGAAGCCACCACAATGCCGGCGTAATCTCCGATCAGTCCATCCACGGCCAGCTCAGACGCCAGAGGAAACCCGCCCATATCAATGGAAAGTATACTGCCGAACATGGCCGGATCCACACCGAAAAAAGAAAAAATCGGGGTGATGACCCCACTGAGCAGATCAGCCAGTACCGGTGCCAGACATATGATCCCGCACATACTCAGTGCCAGCTTTCCCACCAGCCGGAACCCCTCTTCAAATTTCTCACCGAAACCGAATTTATTACCGATGATCCGGTCAATTCCACCCAGGAGCGCGCCGAAGGCCATGACCGTCATAATGATCCTGTTCATGTTTCCCATCCCCAAACTTTAATCCGGAGTATTGTACTCCTTTTGAACCGCAATGTCAAATCCTGTCGAGATATCCGCACAAAAAACTGTCCCATATCCACTCACCGGACATGGGCAGTTTTCATTATGTATTCTTTTCCTGAACAGCAAGCTGCTTCATCACCTGAGTCAAAACAGGACGATAGTCATTTTTCATACATGCCGCCACCACATACATCTGCTCCCCCTGAAGGGGAATGGTACGAACGGCACTGTCGTGGCTGAACCGGGTTCCCTGATCCAGAAGTGCCACCCCGACCCCCATTTCCACGCACAGGATCAGGGACTCAAGACTTCTGGGAAGCCGGGTCACCCGGGGGGTAAAGCCGGTCTTTTGACACTGCGCCACCAGCTTATCATAGCCCGCCGGAGATTCCTGGGGGGATATGACCACAAAAGGTTCATTTTTCAGTTCTTCCAATGTGATCTCAGGCTGCATGGCCAGAGGATGATTCTTATGAATGGCAATGGCAGGGGGCTGAGAGTATATTCTGCTACACCGGAACTCCGGTTCATCTTCCACATCAAAGTCCAGTGTCACGATCATATCATAATGACCGTTTTTCAGGCCGTTCCGGAGATTGGTATAGCTGCTCCGCTCCATTTCCAGTTCCAGCTTCAGATTCTGCTGCTGGGCCATACTCAGCCGCTCCAGCAGCAGAGCATTAACATCCTGCCCCTCCAGAATACCGATACTCAAATGCTCCTCACTTTTCCGTGCCAGGGCTTTTGCCTGCTGGAACAGATCATCCAGATCATCCGGCAGATCCTTGATATGCTCATAGATCATCTCCCCCGCAGGGGTCAGTTTAACGCTGCGTTTGTTCCGGATAAACAGCGGAAAATCCAGTTCCTGCTCCATTTGGGCGATCTGCTTACTGACATTTGGCTGTGCTGTATACAGTCTTCGGGCTGCTTCTGAAAAATTACCGCAGCGTGCAACCTCCACAAAGTATCTCAGCTTCATTAAATTCAAGAAAAACGCCTGCCCTTCTGAATTTTTTCTGTCATCAGAATAGCATAAATGCACAGGCATTTCAATGTTTTTTGTGAAATTCGCTCAGAAAAAACGGGTATCATTCCATTTTATATATCACTTCAGCCAATTTGGATATTTCACATCCGAAGGATCTCTGGTTATACTGAAGGAGCAAACAACAAGATAAAGAATTGTTATATCAAACAGGAGGAAATGACTATGAAAATTCTGGGTATCTCCGCCGGGACCAACGGTGGCAGCAATGACGCCATGTGCAAAGAGGCCCTGATGGCCGCAAAGGAAGCAGGGGCTGAAGTCGAGTTTATCAACCTGCACAAGCTGAACATCAAACACTGCACCGGCTGCAAGGCCTGCGTCATGGGTCTCTTCACCGGCCGTGGCAACGCCTGCGTGCTGAAGGACGACTTCCAGTGGCTGGTTGACAAGATGTACGAAGCTGACGGCATTGTCTGGGCTGTTCCCATCTTTGAAAAATGCTCCCCCGGCATCTTCCACACCATCATGGATCGCTTTGGCCCCCGTCTGGACAAGGGCAATGTCATGATCGGCATGAAGATCGCAGAGCAGGGCGGTAAGCCCCTCGACCCCGTGTGTCTGAAGGAAAAGGTGGTATCCTACATGGGTATCGGTGGCAGTGACTGGGCTACCCGTATCCAGTGTGACTTTGCAACTCAGGCACTGACTCCCAAGTGGACACTGATCGACAACGAGTGCTTCCCCTGGTCTCTGGACATTATCATGAACGACGAGGCCATTGCAAAGGCTCATCAGATCGGTCTGAATCTGGCTGAGGCCGCAAAGAAGATTGCTGACGGCACCTTCGTTCCCGGCCACGGCATTATCAACGAGGACTACCACGGCCCCGAGGGTGTATGTCCCTACTGCCACAGCAACAACTTCTACCTTCAGGAGGACGGCACTGCAGTTTGCTGCCTGTGCGGAACTGAAGGTGTTATGAAGAACGTGGACGGAAAGTATGTGTTCGAGTTTGACGCTGAAAAGTGGATCCCCCATGCACACGACTCCGTCTCCGGCAAGTTCATCCACGGCGATGACATTCAGAACAACGAGAAGAAGGCCCGTACATCTCTTCAGACCGAGGAGGCCAAGGCCCGCAAGCAGAAATATGCTCAGTTCATTCAAGCATCCAAGCCTGAGTAATACATATAAGGCTGATTCCGGGCTGCCGCTTCGGAACCATCCATAATATATGCCTCCCAGACGGCGGCACTGCACCGGCAGTGCCGTCCGATGGAGCCAAACATGTAATTTGAAAGACAGGAGTGTAAGAAATATGAAAACAATCGTATTTTACGGAAAGCATGACGCACGCATGGAAGAGAAGCCCATGCCTCATGCCGGAAAGAATCAGCTGGTAGTCAAAATTGATTATGTAGGCATCTGCGGTACTGACATTGAGTTCTATCAGCACGGCGAGCTTCCTCCCTTTGTACATCTCCCCACCGTCCTTGGCCACGAGAACGTGGGTACTGTGGTTGAGGTTGGCGAAGGCGTTACCGATTACAAGGTTGGGGATCAGATCCTCTGCGGGCCTCCCTCCCACTGTGCTGAGGACTGTCCTTCCTGCCGTCAGGGCAAGACCAATATCTGCATCAACGGCTTCCCCCGTACCGCCGGTCTGGGTGGCCCCGACGGTGGCTACGCCGAATATATGCTGGTTCCCGATGTGGCTCACACCATGCTGGTAAAGGTTCCCGAGGGTGTGGATCCCAAGGAAGCCGTTCTTTTTGACGTGATTTGCGTTTCCCTCCACGGCATTCGCAACTCCCAGTTCAAGGTTGGCGACAACGTGGTTGTTTCCGGCACCGGCCCCATCGGTCTGGCAGCCATTCAGATTCTGAAGGCTGCAGGAGCAAACAAGATCATCGCACTGGGCACCACCTCCTCCAAGGAGGCTCTGATCAAGTCCTATGGTGCTGACTACTTCATCAACTCCAGAGAATGCACCGACCTTGCCGGTGAGATCCAGAAGATCCTCGGCTCTCCTGTTGGGGCTGACATCGTTTACGAGTGCGCCGGCAACATGACCTCCCTCTCCAACTGCGTATATAACTGCGTAAAGCCCGGCGGTCAGGTTTGCATCATCGGCACCATTCAGGAGCCCATGACCGCTCTGGTTCCCGGACGTTTCTCCATCTCCGAGCCCAACTTCCAGTTCTCCTTCACCTACACCGAAGAGGACGTGAAGATCTATCTGGACATGGTAGCTTCCGGAAAGATGAGTTTCCCCGGAATGGTCACTGATATTGTCTCTCTGGACAACGCAGTAGAGATGGGTCTGGATCGTAAGGATCGCAAGGGCCAGCTGAAGATTCTCATCGCACCCGGCAGCTAAGGAGGTAACCCCATGAATCAGTATCCTAATGCACTTACCCCCATCCGTGTGGGTGGTATGCTTCTGAAAAACCGAATCGTATCCGCACCTTCCACCATGCACTCCATGTACACCGGTGAGCTGTATCCCTCTGAGGACGCAATCGCCTTCTTCGAGCAGCGTGCCAAGGCAGGTGTCGGCATGGTCACCGTAGCCGGTCTTAAAACCGGCAAGGACGTTACCGACGATGGCGAACACACCGCCTGGGACGTGAACCAGCACAACCACCGTAACAAGCTGGTGGAGCTCACTGAGCGTGTACATTTCTACGGTGCCAAGATCTCCATGGAGCTGATCGGCATTTTCCCCGATGGCTACACCGTCTCCGACGGATGCAGCGTCATGGGCTGGTTCCCCGGCCATGAGATCACCCGTGAAGCCATGGAGGCATTCAAGGAGGAGTGGGCACAGGCTGCTGCCGATCTGGTGGACTGTGGCTTTGACGCAATTCTGATCCACTCCGGTCACAGCGTGCCTCTGGCACAGTTCCTCTCTCCTCTGACCAACAAGCGTACCGACGAATACGGCGGTTCCACCGAAAACCGCTGCCGTTATCTCATTGAGATTCTGGATGCCATCCGTGCCAGAGTCGGCAAGAAGCTTCTGATCGAAGTTCGTATTTCCGGCACAGAGTTTGAAGAAGGCGGCATCGACATTGAGGAAGGCATCCGTATTGCCGAGCTGATCCAGGACCATCTGGACGTGCTTCAGGTTTCCGCCGGCATGCACAATCCCAAGTGGATGACCTGGGTACACCCCTGCGGATTCCGTCCTCCCATGCCCAACATTCATGTTGCAGAAGCCTTTAAAAAGTCCGGTCGGATCCATGTCCCCATTGTTACACTGGGTGCTGTGGAGTCTCTGGACGCTGCTGAAGAGATCCTCCGGGAAGGCAAGGCTGACCTTGTCACCATGGCAAGAAGCCTGATCGCTGATCCCGATCTCATTCACAAGGCAGTTGCGGGCAAGGGTGATGATGTGGTTCCCTGTATCAAGTGTATGCGCTGCCACGACTCCACCGTATACGGCAACCACTTCCAGTGTGCCGTAAATCCCGAGGCCGGTCTGGAAGCCTGCCTGCACAAGATGGTAAAGGCTCCCGAAACGGTCAAGAAGGTGGCAATTATCGGCGGTGGCCCTGCCGGTATGAAGGCCGCAATGGTTGCCAGCGACCGTGGCCATCAGGTCACCCTGTTCGAGGCCGAAGACAAGCTCGGTGGCAATCTGAATTTCGCGGATTATGTTTCCTTTAAATATCCCCTGATGAACTACAAGAACTGGCTCATTCGCCAGGTTGAAAAACGCCCCATCACCGTACACCTTTCCACCCGCGCTACCCCGGATATGGTGACCGGTTATGATGCAGTTCTTGTGGCTGTAGGCGCAGAACCTCTGATTCTCCCCATTCCCGGCGTAGAGAAGGCACAAACCGCCGTCTCCGTATATGGCCGTGAGGAGACTCTGGGCAACTCCGTTATCGTCATCGGTGGTGGCCAGGTAGGCTGTGAAACCGCACTGCACCTGGCAAAGCTGGGCAAGACCGCAACCGTTATTGAGATGCAGTCCGCACTGGCTCCCGACGCCTCCACCACACACCGGGATGAACTGATGGTTGAAATCGGCAACGAGCCCAATTTCGTAACCGTCTGCGACGCCCGCTGCGTTTCCATCACTGAGACCTCTGTGACCTTCCTGAAGGATGGCAAGGAACAGACCATCACGGCTGATAACGTGATCCTTGCCGCCGGTATGAAGTCCCGCATTGACGAGGCAGACGCATTCATCGGCACCGCTCCCCAGTTCCTTGAGATCGGTGACTGTGTGAAGGCTCGCACCGTTGAATGGGCCACCAAGGAAGCTTATTACGCCGCAGTGAACCTGTAAGCACCGTAATTACTCCGGGGAGGGCATCTCCCCGGAGACAATAAAGGAGAATGAAAAATGGATACCAAGAAAAAAGGCACATCCCTCACCAGTCTGAATTATGGTGTAAAGGGTTGGGGCATGCTGATCCTCACATTCCTTTGCATTATGCTGGACTCCTCTCTGATCAATGACTCTCTGAACGTGGTCATTGATGTATTTGCCGGTATACATGGCTGGAACAGTAACATGCTCTACGGCTTTTCCACCATCACTGCGTGGATCGCCGTTTTGGGCGCAGCCATGTGGGGCGTACTGTCCAACAAGATCTCCATCCGTTGGAGCTGGGCAATTTCCCTGCTGATCACCGGTATTGCATGTCTCGTCTGGGGCAGCGCTTCTACCCCCGTTGTATACCTGATCTGCCTGGCAGTTGCGTCTGTGGGTGGCATGGGCTTCTGCTACATCTGCTCCCTGAACGTGATCTCCAACTGGTTCCCCAAGAAGAAGGGCATGGCTATGGGCTGGGTCACCATCGGTTTCCCCCTCTCTGCCGCAGTCACCTCCGGCTTTGTGGGCAAGCTCATTGGCATGGGCGGTCTGAACCGTGTATACATGTTCTATGCGATTGCTTCCTTTGTTCTGTGCGTTCTGGTCACAATTTTTGTTCGGGATTATCCCGAGCAGGCCGGTGCTTATCCGGATAATGACAGACAATACGACACCGAAGGCGCAAAGAAAGAGCTCGAAAAGGGTCTTGCCTATATGAAGACCTCCCCCTGGACTGTAAAAAAGCTTCTGTCTACCGGAAAGGTATGGCTCATCGCCGTCTCTCTTGGTATTATGGAACTGCTGAGTCTGGGCATCATGACCAACTTTGTGCCCCGTATGCTTCAGGCAGGCTATGTCACTCCTGACGGACAGCCTGATCCCATCGTCTTCGCAATGTTGGGTATTGCCGGTATCCTGGCCTGCTTCGGCTCCGTAGGCTGCGGTGTGGTTGATGCAAAGAAGGGCCCCAAGTTTGCCATTCGTCTGACCATGGCGATCGCAATCGTTGCTATCATCCTGAATCTGATCCCCACCACTGCTACAAAGTTTGCATCCCTCCCCTTCCTTGCCATTATGCTGGGTGGCGCTGCAAACTATCTGGTATCCCTGACCAACACCATCTGGGGCCGTTATGACTTCCCCATGGCATACAAGGTTCTCAAGCCTCTGGTTGCCGCTGTGGGCGCTCTGGGTGTCTCCATTGTTGGCATCATCGGCCGCAGCATCTCCTACGGCGTTGCATACGGCGTACTGGCCGGACTGACTGTGATCGGACTGATCCTGATCTCTCTGGTTGATGACAGCCTGATTGGCAGAAACTAAAATTCAACACTCCTTTACAATTACATACCCCAGAGGCTCCCCGGAAACGATTCTGTTTCCGGGGAGCCTCATTTTGCAACGGAACAAACGGACACAAGGTGTCACATTTTTACCCTTAACTGGAACATAACGCATTTTTTGAAATCTCAAACAATAATTTGATAACTTGAAAGCTCGAATCCCCCGTAGTATAGTTTCAATATACCCTGTTCCATCGGAACAATAAAAAGGAGAGATAAAGAATGAAGAAAATCATCGCACTGCTTCTGGCACTGACCATGGTTCTTGGTCTGGCAGCCTGTGGTCAGGGCGCAACGGATTCCTCCCTGGCACCGGAAGCCGCTGCATCAGCCCCTACAGAAACCGAAGCTCCGGCAGCAGATCCTGTTGAGGCCCCGGCTGCATCCGCCGCTGAGACCGCTCAGACGTCCGAGGACGGCCCCTCTGTGGACGAGGTTTATTCCATGGCCCGGAAAGCACTGGATCAGCAGGAGATCCAGAACCTGATGAGCTGGCACGTCATGTACCATTGCTACGGTCTCCATCGGGAAGAGATGGAGGAGATCTGGGTCAACGAGCCTGAAAACCGTGCAACTGCCTCCTTCGGACAGAATCAGGGCTTCTATGTGGGCTATGATGCCATCTGGGAGGCCTATGTGGAAGGCCATGACTCCAACTGGCTCACCTCCGCAAAGAGCTACTGCGAAAACAACGGCATTGATATTTCCGGCATGACCGACGAAGAGATCATTGAAAAATACGGTGGCGTAGGACAGCTTCTGCTCCACGTTACCACCACCGCCATTATCGAAGTGGCTGAGGATGGCCAGACCGCAAAATGCTTCTGGTACTCCCCCGGCATGATCGCAGAGTCCGGCCAGAGCGCCAACACCATCTGGGAAGCATACGGCGTTGACTTTGTCAAGGAGAACGGCGTATGGAAGATGTGGCATCTGCATATGTTCACCGACTTTATGGGCTCCTTCTATCTGACGCTGGGTGGTAACTCCGGCGGCGGAATGGGCGGTGGCACACCTCCTCCGGACGCCCCCGGCGGACAGGGTGGCCCCGGTGGCGCCCCTGGCGGAGCGCAGCAGGATTGGCAGGGCGAAGGCGGCGCACAGGTTGCAGCCTCCACCGCTAACGACTATCTGTCCTCCCCCCAGTACACCGAGTTCTCCTCCGATCGTCTCCGTGAGGATATGGAGATCTTCCTGCCCAAGGCATATGAAAGCTGGAGCTTTGACAACGAGAGCTATGGCCCCACCCGGGAAGAGTTCGAAAGCTACTCCATCGACCTTGATGCCTGGTATGCTGCTCACGAGTAAATCATATTACGGAATGCACCTCTCGGGGTGCATTCCTTTTTCGTCATTTTTGAATTTCAAAACCGTTTTAATTGCAGTTTGTATGGTAAAAATCACTTTTTTTCATTCCATAAAGCAAAAATTTGTTTTCGCCCTTGCATTCTTTAGTGATTTGTAGTATTATAGCGCCAAGAAAAAAGGGTGGTATTGCAAGGTATTTCCACAACTGGGTGGCTCCCCGTAGCGTTCCCCCTTCTCATTTAACAACCATGAAAGGATGTTTTCTATGGCCATCAACAACGCATATCTGAACGGTGTTTATGAAGATCTGTGCCAGCATTACGGCGAGCAGAAGGAATATCTGGAAGCCGTACATGAGGTGCTGGAAACTCTGGTTCCTGTGGTAGAGCAGGATCCCCGCATTGAAGCCCAGAACATTATCGGACGCATCGTTGAGCCCGAGCGTTTTATCATGTTCCGTGTTCCCTGGGTGGACGACCAGGGCAAGGTTCAGGTAAACCGTGGCTATCGTGTTCAGTATAACTCCGCCATCGGCCCCTACAAGGGTGGCCTCCGGTTCCGTGACAATGTAAACGCCTCCATTATCAAGTTCCTCGGCTTCGAGCAGGTGTTTAAAAACGCCCTCACCACCCTGCCCATGGGCGGTGGCAAGGGTGGCTCTGACTTTGACCCCAAGGGCAAGTCCGACGGCGAGGTCATGCGTTTCTGCCAGAGCTTTATGAACGAACTGTACCGCCACATTGGTGCCGATACGGACGTCCCTGCCGGTGACATCGGCGTAGGTGCCCGTGAGATCGGTTATCTCTTCGGCCAGTATAAGAAACTTCAGAACGTCTGGACCGGCGTTTTCACCGGCAAGGGTCTTACCTACGGTGGCTCTCTGGCCCGCACACAGGCAACCGGCTTTGGTCTGTGCTATTTCACCAACGCATACCTGAAGGCCAATGGCAAGAGCTTTGAGGGCAAGAAGGTAATTGTCTCCGGCTCCGGCAATGTTGCAACCTACGCAAACCAGAAAGCTACCGAGCTGGGTGGCACTGTAATCGCCATGTCTGACTCCAACGGATACATTGTGGATGAGAACGGCATTGACTATCAGGTAATTAAGGAGATCAAGGAAGTCAAGCGTGCACGAATCTCCACATATCTCGACTATGTTCCCACCGCAAAGTATGTGGAGGGCTGCAGCGGCATCTGGACTGTGAAGGCTGACATCTGCCTCCCCTGCGCAACCCAGAATGAGATCAGCGCAGCATCCGCAAGAGCCATTGTTGCAAACGGTGCAATCGGTGTGTTTGAGGGCGCCAACATGCCCTGTGATCCCGAGGCCATTGCACTCATCAAGTCTGCCGGCCTTCTGTACAGCCCCGGCAAGGCTTCCAACGCCGGTGGCGTAGCAACCTCCGGTCTGGAGATGAGCCAGAACTCCGAACGTCTGAGCTGGAGTTTTGAAGAAGTAGACGCAAAGCTGAAGGGCATCATGGAGTCCATCTACGAGGCTTGCGCCAACGCTGCTGCCAAATACGGCATGGATGGAGACATTCAGGCCGGTGCAAACATTGCAGGCTTCCAGAAGGTCTGCGAGGCTATGCTTGCTCAGGGCATTGTCTGATCGTATCACAGATAAAATACACCAGCCGTCTCCACCGGAGGCGGCTGGCGATTTCTTTCAGAATACAGCTCGTGCCTGTGCAGAAGCACAGGCACGAAATCTTTTTATGCAAAATAAGTCACAAGACCATAGATAATGATAATGGCGAGGAGCAGGGGCAGTACATAGCTACAATAGATCCGCAGACCATTTGCCATTTTCATTCCCTTGCCCTGATTAGCTTCATCCAGGAACTGCTTCCATCCCCAGCCATGGCGGGAGGTACAGAAGATGATGGTAATCAGAGAACCAATGGGGAGCAGCAGATTGCTGACAATGAAATCCTCCAGATCCATAATGGTATTTCCGGCCTTCAGAGGCTGAATACCGCTCCATACATTGAAGCCCAGCACACAGGGCATGGACAGCACTGCAATCAGGATACAGTTAATGATGCAGGCTTTCTTTCTGTCCCAGTTGAAGGTCTCGCCGGTAAGGGCAATGATATTCTCAAAGACACCGATTACCGTGGAGAAGGCAGCAAAGGACATGAAAATGAAGAAGAATGCGCCGAACACGCGACCGCCTGCCATGCTGTTGAAGATATTGGGCAGGGTGATAAAGATCAGCGGAGGGCCGCTGTTGGGGGCCACATTATAGGCAAAGCAGGCTGGGAAGATGATCAGGCCGGAAACCAGCGCCACGAAGGTATCCAGACCGCATACCATAACAGCCTCCCCCACAAGGGAGCGATCCTTATCCAGATAGCTTCCGAAAATTTCCATGCCTCCAATGCCCACAGAGAGGGTAAAGAAGGACTGATTCATAGCGGACACTGCCACAGTGCCAAAGCCCACATCCTTCATTTTGGTAAGGCTGGGAAGCAGATAAAACTTAAGACCTTCCTCCGCCCCGTCCAGGAAAACGCTGCGGGCAGCAAGCACAACCATGATCGCAAGGAGTGCCAGCATCATCCATTTACCGATACGCTCTACTCCGTTTTTCAGCCCCAGAGAGCAGATTGCAAAGCCCAGCAACACCACCAGCAGGGTACACACAGCCATGGGACCGGGGTTACCCATCATCTGATTAAAGGCAGCTTCAACCCCTGCTGCATCCAGGGAAGCAAAATCGCCAATGACAATTTTATAGAAGTAATAGAGCATCCAACCAGCCACCGTGGTATAAAACATCATGATCACAATGTTGCCCACAATGGCGATATATCTCTGAACATGCCACTTCTGTCCCGGCTTTTCCAGCATGTTAAATGCAACAGCCGAGCTTTTACGGGTGCTTCTGCCGATGGCATACTCCATCGTCAGAACAGGAACACCCATTATGATCAGGAAGAACAGATACAGCAGTACAAAAAGACCGCCGCCACTGTTGCCAACCATGTACGGGAATTTCCACACGTTACCAATTCCGATGGCGCACCCGGCAGAAACCATCAGGAACCCCAGTCGGGATCGAAACTTTTCTCTTTCCATGATTTTCTCCTTTAACTGTTAAATGCTTTATATCATCAAAGTGTTTCTTTGATAAAAACACCGCAAAAGAAATTCGCGGTGTTTTTATGTTTTTTAGAAATAGGTCACAAGACCATAGATCAGAATTCCGGCCACCAGCACCGGCAGAACATAGCTGCAATAGACCCGCAGCCAGTTGGGAAGCTTCGGCCCCTTGCCCTGATTGGCCTCTTCCCGGAAGCTCTTCCAGCCCCAGCCCAGCTTTGTGGTACAGAAGAGGATATACACCAGAGAACCGCCGGGGAGGAGAATATTACTGACCAGGAAATCCTCCAGATCCTGAATGGTATTCCCGGCCCGAAGGGGCTCGATAAAGCTCCAGATATTGAAGCCCAGCACACAGGGCATTGACAGCACAATAATCAGAATGCCGTTAATAATACATGCTTTCTTTCTGGAGAAGCCAAAGGCCTCACCGGTCATGGCAATAATATTCTCAAATACCGCAATAACGGTGGAGAATGCCGCAAAGGTCATGAACACAAAGAACAGTGCGCCCCACACACGTCCACCTGCCATTGCATTGAACACGTTGGGCAGCGTAATAAACACAAGACTGGGACCGCTGTCGGGCTCTACCCCGAAGGCGAAGCAGGCAGGGAAAATAATAAGACCGGCCACCAGTGCAACAAACGTATCCAGACAGCAAACTGTCACAGACTCCCCAATCAGAGTGTGATCCTTGCCAAGGTAGCTTCCAAAGATCATCATTGCGCCGATACCGATGGACAATGTGAAGAAGGACTGATTCATTGCATTGACGATCACATTGCCGATGCCGGTCTCCTTCGCTCTTTCCAGATTGGGCATGAGATAGAACTTCAGGCCCTCGCTTCCTCCGGAGAGGGTAATGCTGCGCACAGCCAGAAGCACCATAATGCCAAGCAGGGCGATCATCATCCATTTTGTGATCCGCTCGACGCCCTTATTCAATCCCAGAGAGCAGATTGCAAAACCGACCAGAATAATACCAATCGCGTAACCGGCCATCACATGGGGCTTGCCCAGCATTGTGGAAAACACATCTGCCACACCGGCGGGATCCAGAGACACGAAGGCACCGGAAGCGGTCAGATAAAAATAATACAGCATCCAGCCGGCCACTACCGTATAGAACATCATCAGCAGATAGTTGCCTGCAATGGCCGTATATCGCATAAAGCGCCATTTTCTATCGTTGGGTTTCAGCTCATGGAATGCCAGCGCGGAGCTTTTCTTGCTGGCCCGGCCGATTGCATACTCCATGGTCAGGATCGGCACGCCCATGATTGCCAGGAAGAAGAGATAGATCAAAACAAAAAGGCCGCCACCGCCATTGCCGGTTATGTACGGGAAACGCCACACATTACCGATTCCGATGGCACATCCTGCCGAAATCAGCAGAAATCCAAGCCGCGACCGAAAACTTTCTCGTTCCATAGTTTCACTCCTTTACATTTCCAAAGTGGATTATAACACATTACCTTGTTAAATGCACCTGTAATTTCATTTTTTCAGGATTATTTTTCACTTTCTATTATTTTTTAATCAAAAAGTGGCACAGCCACAGCCATGCCACTTTTGTCCCTTTGATTTACTTCTTGATCAGCTGCTTCAGCACAGCCTCCGGTACATATCTGGAAACGTCCTTGTCGTAGCTCAGAAGTTCCCGCACCATGGAGGAGGAAATACCCACATTCTCCGCCCGGAAATATACATATTCCAGTTCGGGATTGATCAGCTTATTTACCTCAGCAATGTTTTCCTCATAATTATAGTCCGTGGTGTTTCTCAGTCCCCGGATCATATAATCAATGTCATGCTCCTTGGCATATTCCGCAACCAGACCGGAATAGTAGCACACCTCGCAGTTGAATATTCCATTGTCACGAAGGGTATGCTCAATGGCCTCCTTCATGGCATCGGTATCATAATTCCGCTTCTTACCGGAATTTACGCCAATGGCGACCACCACACGGTCGAAGAGTTTTGCGGACTTTTTCACCACATCCAGATGGCCGTTTGTAAAGGGATCAAAGGATCCGGGGTAAATTGCAGATGTTTTCATAGGGATACTTCCTTTCCTTACCGGAGCTTTTCCAGTCCCACTGCCATTCTGCGCAGGGTCTCATCCTTACCGAGGATGAGTGCAATCTCAATTGCGCCACCGGGTGTGACGGACTTTCCGGCAGCAGCAATACGCAGGGGCCACATAACCTTACCGATCTTGATTCCCTCTGCCTCTGCCAGGGCATAAAGGGCATCATGGATCCCGTCATAGCTCCAGTTCTCCAGGGCAGTCATGGCATCATACTCCTTCTGGAGCAGCTCACAGGAGCTTTCTGCGGTCAGCTTGTTCTTCTTATTGGTATAAAGCGCAATATCATACTCCGGCAGTTCGTTGAAGAAGGCGATCATTTCAGGAATCTCGCCAAGACAGTTCAGCCGGGTCTGAAGCAGTGCCGGGATCTGTGCCTTGTCCACATAAGCTCCGGTGATTGCCTGATCGATCCAGGGCATTGCTGCGGCAGCAAAATCCTCCGGGGTCATGTTTTTCAGATAGGTGCTGTTGAAATAGTTCAGCTTCTCCATATCAAAGGCAGAGGGAGACTTGGAAATTCCCTCAATATCAAAGGCCTTGCACAGGCCGCCCATATCAAAGAATTCCTGCTCAGCCAGCTCTCCTCTGGGGCTCCAACCCAGGAGGGATACATAGTTCTTCACTGCCTCAGACAGATAGCCCATCTTGAGAAGATCCTCATAGGAGGGATCCCCGTGGCGCTTACTCATCTTGCGGACAGTGCCGGTCTCAGGATCAGTAATCATAACGCTGGAGCAGTGGACATAGGTGGGGATCTCCCAGCCAAATGCCTCATACAGCAGGTTATACTTGGGTGCAGAAGAGAGATACTCACTGCCCCGCACCACATGGGTGATGCCCATCAGATGGTCATCCACCACATTTGCAAAGTTATAAGTGGGCAGGCCGTCGGATTTCAGCAGGATCTGATCGTCCAGCTCACTGTTCTCCACGGTGATGTCTCCATAAACCGCATCGTGGAAGGTGGTGGAGCCTTCGGGAATGATCTGACGAATTACATAAGGCTCCCCGGCATCCAGCTTTTTCCGGATCTCCTCGGGGGTGAGGCTCAGACAATGCCGGTCATACTTGGCATTGGGGTCGTCCTTATGCAGCTCCGCAAGACGCTCCTCAGAGCAGAAGCAGCGATACGCCATGCCCTTTTCCACAAGAAGCTCGGCATATTTCCGATAAATCTCTTTCCGTTCGGTCTGAACATAGGGTCCCACAGGGCCGCCCACATCCGGGCCCTCGTCATACTCAAGCCCACATCCGGCCATGGTACGCTTGATCACATCAACAGCGTCCTCCACCTTCCGGGCCTGATCGGTATCCTCAATACGCAGAATAAAATCCCCATCATAATGACGGGCAATGAAATATGTGTAAAGAGCAGTACGCAAATTGCCCACATGCATATAACCGGTGGGACTGGGTGCGAATCTGGTGCGAACCCGCCCCTTGGGGATGCGGGTTTCCATCTCCTGATAGTAGTTCATGCTTTTTCTCCTTTGATAACACATCAAAAATTTACTAACACTATTGTATTTTATTTTCTTCGGATGTCAAGAAAAAACCGCAAAAATACCCATCCCGCCGTATTTTTCAGGGTGGAAACGTGAAAAGTTTTCCGCCCCGCACCCCCGCTTCACCTCAAACCGGGGAAAAATCATCAAAAAAGCGTTTATCAATTGAAAAAAGCACACGATTATGCTAGAATGGACAGGATTATAAGCAAACACGCATTACCGTATAACCCAGTAAAGAAGGTATCAATTATGGATGAGAAAAAAACTCTGCTGTCCGGTATTCAGCCCAGCGGCGATTTGACCCTCGGTTCCTACCTTGGGGCAATCAAGAACTGGAAGGAGCTTGCCGATCAGTTTGACTGCTATTATTTCATGGCCGATATGCACACCATCACCGTCCGTCAGAACCCGGCCGACCTCCGTCGTCACACCCTGGAGCAGCTGGCACAGTACATTGCCTGTGGCCTTGACCCGGAGAAAAACACTCTGTTTATCCAGTCCCATGTGCATCAGCACGCTGAGCTGGGCTGGGTGCTTCAGTGCTACACCATGTTTGGTGAGCTTTCCCGTATGACCCAGTTCAAGGATAAGAGTGCTAAAAATGCAGAGAATATCAACGGCGGTCTGTTCGCTTACCCCTCTCTGATGGCTGCGGACATTCTCCTTTATCAGCCGGACTTTGTTCCCGTGGGTGAGGATCAGCGCCAGCATGTGGAGCTGACCCGTGACGTTGCAAACCGTTTCAACAGCATTTACGGTGAGACCTTCAAGATTCCCGGGGCGTATATCCCCAAGGTCGGCGCAAGAGTCATGAGTCTTCAGACCCCCACCAACAAGATGAGTAAGTCTGACCCGGATCAGAACGGCTGCGTCTATCTCAAGGATGACAACGACACCATCATGCGGAAGTTCAAGCGTGCCGTCACCGACAGCGAGACCTTCGTCCGCTTTGACCGTGAGAACAAGCCCGGCATCTCCAACCTGATGGAGATCTACTCCGCCTGCACCGGCAAAACCTACGAGGAGATTGAGAACGAATTTGCAGGCAAGGGCTACGGTGTCTTTAAGCCCGCTGTAGGCGAGGCAGTGATCTCTGTCACCGGCCCCATCCGTGACGAGGCAAACCGGATTCTCAAGGACAAGGCTTATCTGGAAAGCATCTACAAGGCCGGTGCAGAGAAGGCCTCCTACATCGCCAACAAGACTCTGCGTAAAGTTTATAAAAAGGTTGGATTTGTCCAGCGCTGAGAAAGGTGGATTTCATGATAACACTTCAGCAGGTGCTGACAGTGGCTGTGGCTGCTCTGGCTGCGGCTGTGATTTCTTTCATACTCACGCCTCTGGTTAAACGAATGGCTCTGCGGTTCGGCTTTGTGGATATTCCCAAGGACGAACGCAGAATGCATCGCAAGCCGATCCCCACCGTGGGCGGGCTTGCCATCTTCGTCGCATTTGTACTGGTTGCCCTGCTTCTGGGGAACTTCTCCCGGCAGCTGGCCGGTATGCTTCTTGGCAGTCTGATTATTGTGATCACCGGTATGATCGACGACAAATATGATCTGAACGCAAAGTTGAAGTTCCTGATTCAGATCATTGCCGCCGCAATTCCCGTGTCACAGGGCTGCGTCATCCAGTATATTTCCAACCCCTTCGTCTCCTCCGGAACTTCATACATCAGTTTTGGGGTTATGTCTGTCCCCATCACCATTGTATGGATCGTTGCACTGACCAATGCTGTCAATTTTATTGACGGACTGGACGGGCTCTCCGTGGGCATCTGCTCCATCAGCGCCCTTACCATGGCAGTGATCGCCCTGTTTTACGGACAGAGCGCCGAAGCCCTGCTGCTGGCTGCCCTTCTAGGTGCCTGTCTGGGCTTTCTCCCCTACAACTTCAACCCTGCGGAGATCTTTATGGGAGACACCGGAGCCACGTTTCTGGGCTTTGTGCTGGCCTGCATGTCTGTGACCGGACTGTTTAAGGTCTATGCAGTGATCTCTTTTGCGGTTCCCTTCCTGATTTTAGGTGTGCCCCTGTTTGACATCTGCTTCGCCTGCATCCGCCGGATGTGGCATCATGTCTCTCCCATGCACGCCGACCGGAGCCACATTCATCATCGGCTTATCGACTCCGGGTTCAACCAGCGTCAGAGCGTTCTGATTCTTTATCTCACCTCTTCCCTGCTTGGGCTACTGGCAGTGGTTTTCTCCACCAGCAGCGCCTCCAAGAGTCTTTTGATTCTGATAGCATCCGCCCTGATCGGCGTGGCAGCTGTTTGCCTGCTTCCCCTCCGATTCCGAAAAACCCAGGAACAGCGCAGAACACCCCCTGGGGACACAAAAAAAGAATAAGAGGCGGGAAACCGCCTCTTACAAAATGCAGTATATCAGTGCCCCCAGCAGAGGCCACAGGTCGTCCTTTCTGCCGTCCTGTATCAGCAGATAGATCAGCAGCAGCACCAGCAAATCGTCTGTGTCCAGCTGTCTTAGCTTCCTGATTATCCCCTCCAGAGGGCTTTTCTGCTCCCGCACCGGTTCCAGCATCTGTTCCGGGGAATGCAGGTAGGGATTATACACTAGGGCTCCACCACCTTGGTCATGGATCTTGCGGCCCGCATCAGATGCACCGCCCGGATCGCCCGGTCGATCTTCTCCTGTCGCTCCGGCCGCATAAGCTGCCGCAGTGCCTGTAAAAAATCTGTGACCTGATCGTTTTTTGATGCCTCTGACAGGGCGGACATGACCTTTGCTGCCATTTCTGCCGGGATCTCCTCCGGCTGTGCCGGGGCATCCCCCATGTTGCCTGCAAGTCCCAGCTGCTTTGCCATACTCTGGAGCTGTTCCATCGCCCCCGGCTGGGACATGACCTTTTCAACCACCCCTGCAAAATCATCCATGGTTCATCGCCTTCTCCACGGCCTCCATCAGTTTTTTCACCTGAGGATCCCTGAGTACAGGCGCCATGGTCTCACGAACTGCCCCCTGATCCCCGTTTTTCAGCGCAGCTCCTGCTTCCCGCAAGGTTCTGCCCCCGTCTGAAGACAGCAGCTTTATCAGCTGTCTCCCCTCCGGTGTGGACACCAGCTTTTGAAACTCCTGTTTCATCCGGTCGTTCTCCTGTTCCATTGCATGCCCCCCTTTCTCAATGTTATTGTATGCCCCAAACTTCAAAAGGTGAATCTGCAACCTATGAAAATACTGGTTTTTTCCGATTCCCACGGAAGGCTTGACCCAATGATCCAGGCCGTCCGTCTGGAACAGCCGGAGCACGTCATCCATCTGGGTGACTGTGTGGATGATTTCCGGCAGCTGCAGGAACAATTTCCTGCCATCCCCATGACAAATGTTCCCGGAAACTGTGACTATGGAAACACTGATCCGGAATCCCGGCTGATTGAGCTGGACGGGATCCCCATTTTCCTCACCCATGGTCACGCCTACCGGGTCAAATATATGTACCTGCGGGTCGTTTATGCCGCATTGGAGCAGAACGCATCTCTTCTGCTCTTTGGACACACCCACCGGGCGGAGTGCTTTCAGGAAAAGGAACTCTGGTGTATGAATCCCGGCGCCGCAAAGCAGGGCTGTTACGGTCTTGTGGAAACCCGCCGGGGTGACTTTTCGCTTCGCCTGAAAAACCTAAACTGAAAGGAAGCGTCAATTATGCTGCTTACCATCGACATTGGAAATACAAACATGGTGTTTGGTATTTTCAAAGAAACCGAACTGCTGGGTTCCTTCCGGCTCTCCACAAACTCCACTTCCACTTCGGACGAAATGGGCATTATGGCCGTTTCCTACTTCGAGCGCTTTGGTTACAAGCCCGAGGATGTTCAGGCCTGTATGATCGCCTCAGTGGTGCCTCAGGTCATGTACTCCATCACCAGCGCCATCATCAAGTATTTCGGCATCGCCCCGCTGGTGGTCGGCACAGATGTGGACACAGGTCTGAAATTTGACCCCCGTTGTTACGAAAGTGGCCGTCTGGGTGTTGACCGGGCCGTTGACTGTGTGGCAGCCCTAAAAACCTACGGTGCCCCCTTTATGATCATCGACTTCGGCACCGCCACTACCATTGACGTGGTGGCACCGGATGGCCGCTACATGGGCGGCACCATCGCCCCCGGCCTTCAGGTTTCTCTGGATGCCCTTGTTTCCCGCACCGCCATGCTGCCCCGGGTGGAGCTTCAGATGCCTCCCACAGTGCTGGGACGAAACACGGTGGAGCAGATTCAGGTAGGTGTTGTAGCCGGTTATGTTGGAAACATGGAATACCTGATTCGCCGGATCAAGGAAGAGATGAACTGCCCGGACATCAAGGTAATTGCCACCGGCGGTCTGAGCCGGATGATCGCCCAGCAGACAAACATGGTGGATATTGTCGCCACTCAGCTCACCCTGGACGGACTCAGAATGATCTACGAGGACAACCGAGACGCAAAACCCATCGAAATCAAGGACTGTGATACATAGTCCGCAAAACGCCCCCGAACCTTACGTTCGAGGGCGTTTTCATATGTCGGTGAACAAAGTCAAACAGCACAGTCTCCCGTTTTTCAGTCCGGGATATATCTCCTGAGGAACTTGCTTACAGCACCTTTTCCAGTCGCTTCAATGCATTCTCAATGGCACTGGTGGGGCAGGCCAGATTAAACCGCACATGCCCGGCACCGCCGGTGCCGAAGGTTGCACCGTCATTGACGAAGATCTGAGCCTGTTCCATCTTCTCCATCAATGCCTGCTGGGACAGCCCCAGACAAGACAGATCGATCCACTGGAGATAGGTTCCCTCCAGAGGAGACAGCACTGCACCGGGGATCAACTGATGCATCCCCTGTTCCAGAACCGATCTGTTGTGCTGTAAATGCTCCAGCAGTGCATCCAGCCATGCCTCTGCCCCCTCATAGGCTGCGGTGGTGGAGGCATAGGCAAAGGTGCCCAGATAGTGGCCACAGTGGACACCCAGATCCCGGCTGAACTTCTCCCGAATCTCTTCTCCGGGGATAAAGATGTTGCTCTGGGCATTGCCCGCCAGATTGAAGGTCTTGCTGGGTGCAGTGCAGACCACTGTTCTGTCCCGCATTTCCGGAACCGCTTCCACAAACACACGGTGCCGTCCTGTGAAATCAAGATCAAAATGGATCTCATCGGACACCACATACAGTCCGTATTTCAGACAGATCTCTCCCACCTTTTTCAGTTCCTCCTCTGTCCACACCCGGCCGACAGGGTTATGTGGGGAGCAGAGCATCAACATTTTCGCTTGCTTTGCCTTTTCCTCAAGATCGGCAAAATCCATGGTATAGCAACCATCCCGGCAAATCAGAGGATTCTCCAGCAGTGTTCTGCCGTTCCCGGTCACAGAACCGGAGAAGGGAGGATACACAGGTGTCTGCACAATCACCCCGTCATCGGGCTCAGTCAGGGCACGGATGGCAATCCCCATTGCGGTCACAACACCGGTGGTCTGCTGGGCCCAGTCCATGGATACGTCCCAGTTATGGCGGCGCTTCATCCAGTCCACCACAGCCCGGTCATAGCGCTGCTTATCCGGGGGCGCATACCCGAAGCACTGCCGGTCAACGATCTCGTGCATGCCTTTTACGATCTCCGGCGCCAGATTCAGCCGCATTTCCGCCACAGAAAAGCTGATAATTTCAGAATCTGTCACACCCTTGTCCGCCACGAAGGGATGTACACCGCCGCCGGTATTCAGGGTGGTAAAATCATACTTCATTGCTCTGCCACTTCCTTTTGTATTGATGGCCTCAGTATAACACATTTTTCCGTCCAAAACAATCCGTCCGAAAATCCGTTTTTTTGCTGTCACTTATGGCTTTTATCTTGATTTTGTTGCATATTCAGGGTATAATCATATAATACTTTTGAAACTAATCTCATTTCTATAAATATCAGCCTCGCTGAAAAGGAGTTTTATTTATGTGTGGTATCGTTGGCTTTGCAGGGCATCAGCCCGCAGCCCCCATCCTGCTGGATGGTCTTGCGAAACTTGAATACAGAGGGTATGATTCCACCGGAATCTGTACATACAACGACGGTCGTCTGATTCTCAGCAAAAAGCAGGGTCGGCTTTCTAATCTGGTAGAGGCCACCAACGAGGGCCGGAAGAATCCCGGTGTCATTGGCATTGGCCATACCCGCTGGGCTACCCATGGTGCTCCCTCTGACTATAACGCCCACCCCCACAAGTCCCATGACGGTAAAATCGCCGTGGTACATAACGGCATTATCGAAAACTATGTCCCCCTGAAGCAGATGCTTCTGGACAAGGGTGTGACTTTCCGTTCCGAGACGGATACTGAGGTGGCGTGTAATCTGATTGCAGACTGCTACCGGGAAAACGGTGGCGACCTGCTGTTGGCTGTCCGTCAGGCACTTGGAATGATTGAGGGCAGTTACGCCCTTGTTGTCATGTGTGCAGATGACCCGGACACCATCATTTCTGCCAAGCTCGCCTCCCCCCTGATTTATGGCAAGGGAAAGGACTGTGGTCTGGTTGCCTCTGATGTCACCGCCGTGCTCCGGTACACCCGGGACGTGGTGTATCTGAATGACGGGGATATTGTGATCATGACTGCCGATGGCGCTTCCTTTGTGGACATGGAGGGCAACCCCATCGAAAAAACTGCCGAGCATATTGACTGGGATCTTTCCGATGCAGAAAAGGGTGGCTATGACCATTTCATGCTCAAGGAGATTTATGAGCAGCCCTCCGCCATTTCCAAGACCCTCTCCCCCCGGATCCGGGACAACCGTGTGGTTCTGGACGATATTTCTCTGGATGGGGATTATCTGAAAAAGCTGAAACGAATCTATATTGTGGCCTGTGGCAGCGCCTATTATGTGGGCTGTGTAGGAAAATATATGCTCGAAAAACTGTGCCGGGTACCTGTAGAGCCGGTGCTGGCTTCTGAATTCCGGTACTGCGATCCCCTCTGTGATGAAAACACCCTGGTGCTGATCATCAGTCAGTCCGGCGAGACTGCCGACACTCTGGCTGCCCTCCGGGAAGCCAAGCGCCGTGGGGCAAGAACTCTGGCCATTGTGAACGTGGTAGGCTCCTCCATTTCCAAGGAAGCCGACAACGTGATCTACACCTGGG
>CAZFGL010000022.1:0-22881 GCA_964518645.1 uncultured Oscillospiraceae bacterium
TTGAAGAACAGCTCCTCAATGGAGACCGCATCGGGCTGCGTAATCTCCAGAAGCTGAAGCATATCGTCATAAATCTGTTTCAGACGCAGGGAAAAATCCATTCCCGCAGGTGTGGTTATGGTGCCGTAACGGAGCATTTGAACATTCATACGATCTGCAGCGATCAGTCCAAAGCCGATTGTGGCAAAGCCCGGGTCAATTCCAAGGATTCGTCTCATAACCCCAGCACCACACCAGCCACAGCACCAAGCACAATGAACACCAGAGGATGCCACTTGGAACGAAAATGATAAAGGACCCCGATGACCACCACAACCGCAAATGCCTTCCAGCTGATGCAGTCTGTAATAATCAACGTGGGGCTGAAATCCAGCGCCAGCTTCAGAATTCCCAGTCCGGCAGCCGCAATCAGGCCAACAGAGGCAGGGCGAAGTCCCTTCAGGATCCACTGGACCCAGGAACTGGACTGAAACCGCTGAAGAAACCGTGCCACGATCAGGATCACAATAATACTGGGTAGCACCAGACAGAAGGTTGTAAGAATCCCGCCTAAAACTCCATAGGAGGTATATCCGGCATAGGTGGCCATATTCACTCCCATAGGGCCCGGTGTGGATTCAGACACAGCGATCATGTCAGACAGCTGTACCCGGTCAAACCATGGATAACGATCCGCCATGGAATACAGAAAGGGCAGGGTTGCAAGACCACCGCCAAAACTGAGCAATCCGGTTTTAAAGAACTCCCAGCACAACAGCAATAAATCCGTCATTCTGCCTTCTCCTTTCTTTCAGCTCTGCGACCGCTGATCACCCCAGCGACGGCAGAAACCACCACAATGACAACCGGGGAAAGATCAAAAATGGCCGAAACCAGAAATGTCAGAAGAAAGACCCACCAGCCGAAGGTTCCCTTCACGCCGGACTTCAGCAGCTTCCAGACGGAAAAGCCAACCAGAACCACCACTGCAACACGAATGCCCGCAAGGGCATGCTGAACTGCTTCAATTTCAGAAAAGCTGTTCAGCGCCGCTGCAATCACAGAAATAATGATCAGACTGGGAAGCACCACACCGAAGGTGGCAAGAAACCCGCCGAGAACACCTTTACGGCTGTTGCCAATAAAGGTGGCAGTGTTCACCGCGATAACCCCCGGCGTACACTGACCAATGGCGTAATAATTCAGAATTTCTTCCTCCGTGGCCCACTGACGCTTCTCCACAACCTCACGCTGGATCATTGGAAGCATGGCGTAGCCACCACCAAATGTCATAATACCGATTTTAAAGAAAGTAACGATTAAATCTATGTATTCCCGCAAAGAAATCCCTTCTTTTATGAATATTTTCTGCTCCATCCCTGGGCATACAGCGTCTCGGACAGGGATTTCAACACCTGCTTCTGCTGGGGATAATCCGGCATATACCGGGCTACTACAGCCCAGAACGCTGCACTGTGATCAAACACCCTTCTATGGGCCAGTTCATGCACCAGAACATAATCAATCGCATCAATCGGAGCCATCATCAGCATCCATGTAATGCGGATGTCTCCCTTTGCCGAGCAGCTTCCCCAGCGTTTGAGTGCAGAGGAAAACCGAACCTGACCATAGTCGATTCCCATACGCTGCGCCCAATCATCCATCCGTTCCCGGAGCCAGGGATAAGTGGCCTGCTTATAGGCCTTCTCCAATTCCGGAAGCAATTCCGGCACAGAACCTTCCGGCATGAATATCCGCATGCCCGCTGGATCGATCCGAAGGGTCTCTCCCGGCACCACCCGCAGCTGTTTGCCACAGAACCCAATGGTTTTCATGGATTGGGGTGAAAAAGACGCCTGTTCATCCAGATAGTGTTCCATGGTTCTGACATGTTTTTCGATCCAGTCTGCTTTGGAATCCACAAATTTCTGAATATATCCATTGGGACAGTTTCTGGGAGCACGAACCACCACTTCTCCATCCCGGGTAACCTGGATGGAAACCGTCTTTCTCCCAGAACGGACGACCCGATAACGGATCAACGTAACAGATCTCCCCAGAGAGCAAAGATACCTGTTGCCAACACCACGATCACGATCAGGATCCAGGCTGCAACCCGCTGCCACATGGGACGGGGGTGAACCTCTTCACTGGGTTTAATCTCCAACACAGGAAGATCCTGATTGTTTTCATTTCTGGTGGACATAGCATCATCCTCCTGATTTTAGTATCCGGCTATCAGTATACCACGCATTCGCCCTTTTGCGCAAGTATTACATAAAATGTTTGCGCGGAAGAGACCTTCCGCGCAAACAACAAAGATTATTTCAGTTTTCCGCCCAGAGCAAGATACTGGTCAAATACAAGACGGCTGACCCGTGCACCATAGACTGTGGCGGGATGATCCGGGTAATACTGCTTGTCAGAGAACTCCTTATGAAGCATAACGATTACATAGCTTCCATAGGGTGTGGTAATGATACCGCCATCGTTCCGGCAGGCATTCATACTGCCGGACTTGGAAGCAAACCAGAACAGCTGTTCATCATAGTTGTCAGGATCCACATAATACTGGGGAAGGCTCTTCACCAGCATGGAGTTGTAATGCTGCTGCCGGAGAATGTCCCACATCTGCTCAGATGCCTTCGGGCTTACCAGTGTTCTGTTCTGAATCCGCAGGAACATGGATGCATAATCCCTGGGTGTCGTGGTGCCCAGCTGATGATATTTTGCAAAATCCAGAACATTGTGGAGCTTTGTATCCTTACAGCCGAAATTCTCAATACACTGGTTGATATAATCAATGCCCAGATAATCAATAAGCATATTCGTGGCAATGTTATCGCTGACAATAATCATCAGGGTAGCCACGTTTTTCACGCTGAGCCGTGTACCAACCTCAAGGGAGCCGAGGATGCCGCTGCCATCGATCCAGAACCGCTCCTCGCAGGTCAGCATATCCTTCAGGCTGGCCCTCCCTTCCTCCACCGCCTGATACAGGGCCGCAAGGATATAGGTCTTGATGGTGCTGGCGGTCTCATAGGGCTCATCCGGATTCATGGTGATCACATTGCCCTGCAAGTCATCAATATACAGTCCCAGTTTTCCGTCATAGCTTTTGATCTCTGCTGCAATGCGTGCTTCCAGAGTCAGACGTGGATCAATCATTTCAGCACCTCCCGATAAAGATTCAATACATTTCCGTGGAATATGGCTTCGATCTCCCCTGCTTTGAAGCCCTGCTTCTCCATCTCTTCCGCAAGCAGGGGCATACGGGAGCAGTCATACAGCTCAAGGTCACCGTCAATGCCGTCGTAATCCGTACCCAGTCCCAGTACGCCGATACCACCCACATTCACAATATGCTTCATGTGGCGCACCATATCCGCAACCCGGCTCTTCCCATTGGGATTCAGGAAATCCCCGCAGAAGTTAATGCCGGTCACACCGCCCTTGTCCGCCAGTGCCCGAATCATGTCGTCGGTCAGGTTTCTGGTGTGTCCGCAAAGACTCCGGCTGTTGGAGTGAGACGCAACAAAGGGCTTGTCAGAATACTTCACCACATCCCAGAAGCCGTCGTCCCCAAGATGGCTTACGTCCACGATCATACCCAGCCGGTTCATCTCACGAACCAGCTCAATGCCCTGAGGCTTCAGACCATATTTTCTGCCGGGGTCATAGTCATCTGCTTTCACAATGGTGTTGGGATATCCAATCTCATTCTCAAAATTCCACGTCAGGGTCAGCATACGAACACCCTGCCGATAAAGGTTCCGGAGTACAAAAGGATTCCCCTTGCACACGGCGCCCTCTTCAATGGTAAGAAGGGCAGACATCTTTCCCTCTGCCACATTTTTCTCAATATCGCTGTAGGAGAACACAGGGGCAATCACGTCTTTGTTCTGCTCCAGCTGACGATAATAGACATCTATCATCTCCAGCACATTTTCCAGGGGATCCCGTTCCCGTCCCAGAAATACGAACATGGCAAAATTCTGAAGCAGGTAGTCCCCTTTCTTCATTTTTTCAAGGTCAATGTGCAGGCCATTGCTGCGCAGGCTCATGGTTTTCCCGGCCTTCTCTGCCTTCCAAATTTCACCGATGGTATCGCAATGCATATCGACTACTTTCATGGTATCACTCTTTTCTGTATATACTGTACTTTCAGTTTAGTGTACTAAATGAACAAAGAAAAATCAAGGGGTTGTATCCGAAAAAAAGACTGTTATAATAGTAGGAACAAAGGAGGTCATCAAATGATCCATATTGCCATTGCCGGCACCCCTGGTGGCGCTGCAAATTTTATAGATGCCCTGCATGCCCTTGGCGCCCAGGGCAGCCCGGTTCTTGAAGAAAATGATTTCAGGACCTATGACGGTCTGATTCTCCCCGGTGGAGCAGATATTGACCCCTCCCTGTTTGGCGAGGAGAACTGGGGCTGCAGAAAGATCGAACGGGAGCGGGATGTACGTCAGCTGGAGATTCTCAAACACTTCGTGGACGCAGGAAAGCCGGTTCTCGGAGTGTGCAAGGGTCATCAGCTTTTAAACGTCTACTTTGGTGGAACCGTCTGTCAGCATATTCCTGAATTCTCTGTCCATCAGTGGATCGAAGTGGATCAGGCGCATCCCAGCCACTGCACCCCGGACAGTTTCCTGCACCGGATCTATCAGCAGACGGACTTCCCCATAAACAGCGCCCATCATCAGGCAATCGTCACCCCTGCTAAGGGATTCGAGGCCATTCAGTGGGCACCGGACGGGGTGTTGGAAGCCATGGTACATCAGTCCCGCCCCATCATCGGCATCCAGTGGCATCCGGAGCGCATGTGCTGCACCCACCGGCGGCAGGATACTGTAGATGGTCTGCCGGTGTTCCGGTACTTTCTGGAACTGTGTGGACATCAGAACGCTGTTTCCGTGACTCCGGAAGGAGGCTCCCTGTGAAAAGCATTCGGGATTACGGATATACAATCGGAACCCTGCCCACCGGTCACCGGAACACCATCACCGACGTACCGGGGGTTCTGGTGGGACACAGTACCATCAACCAGGGAGATCTGCACACCGGTGTGACCGTGGTAAAGCTCGGGCAGGATAATCTGTTTACCAACAAGCTGACTGCTGCCTGCTATGTACACAACGGTTTCGGAAAAACATGCGGTCTGATGCAGATCGAAGAACTGGGTAGTCTTGAAACACCGATTGCCCTGACCAACACCCTTAACGTGGGGCTGGTACATGACGCATTGGTGGAATATACCCTCCGCCGCTGTGAACAGGATGGTGTATCTCTCCGTTCCGTAAACCCGGTGGTGGGAGAATGCAACGACGGTAAAATCAGCCGGATCGCCCTGCGTCCCGTTACCCGGGAGCATGTTTTTAAGGCTATCGAGTCCACAGCCCCGGACTTCCTTCAGGGAAGTGTCGGAGCGGGTACCGGTACCATCTGCTACGGGCTGAAAGGGGGCATAGGTTCCGCCTCCCGTTGTCTCACCATCGACGGAAAAACCTACACCCTGGGAATTCTGGTGCAATCCAATTTCGGCTCTACTGCTGATCTGACCATTTCCGGCAATCCGATCGGTCAGCAGCTTACCCATCAGATGGAAGCCGGGAAAATTCTTCCCACAAAGGTGGACGCAGGTTCCATTATGATGATTCTGGCTACGAACCTGCCACTGGACAGCCGTCAGCTGAAACGGATCATTCGGCGGTGCGGCGTAGGACTGGCCAGAACCGGATCCTATCTCGGTCACGGAAGCGGCGAGGTCATGATCGGCTTCACTACCGCAAACCGTCTCCCCATGGATGGCCAACAGGTGCTCTCACAGGAAATTCTCCGGGAGGATCTTCTGGATCTCCCCTTCCGGGCAGCTGCGGAAGTGACAGAGGAAGCGGTTCTCAACTCCATGACCTACGCGGAAACGACCACCAGCTATACCGGGGATATTTATTATTCTATCCGGGAATTTCTCTGAATTTTCCCATCAGCAGCCGCACAAGTCCGTCGGGCTTTTCCAGAGTCATCTGACTGGTATATCCGCTTTTTTCAAAATTACGTCTTGAGGGCGTATTATCCGGATGAACCGTGCCAAGGAGATAGGGGTAATCCTGTTCCGCAATTTCCGTTGCCATGCGGAACATGCTTCCCATAATTCCGTTTCCCTGATATTCCGGCAGGACCGCCGCTGAATCCATCATGGCAGTTGCCATGAGCTGTTCCCGGGAGTAATTCAGATAATACCCCAGATTATTCTCTTCCAGTCCCGGAACACACACCAGAAAGAACCCTACAGGTGTTCCGTCTGCCTCAGCCACGAGGCAGAACCCATCCCGGGAAATATGGTGGGTAATGTATTCAAGGTCGTCGGTAATATAGGCCGTGGGATCTGCCATGGCAGCCTGTGCCTGATGCATGATCCGGTATACCGCCCCGGCGTCCTCCGGAACGGCCGGACGAATGATAATCTGATCCAAAAAATCACCTTCATATGTCACTGGGCGCGCTGGATAACCAGCGCGCCCTTTTAATTACTGATTGAGGGGATAGTGGCAGGCCACCTGTCTGCCCTGAATCTCCCGGAGCTGGGGCGCCTCCTGGGCGCATTTCTCCGTAGCATAAGGGCAGCGGGTACGGAAACGGCACCCGGAAGGGGGATTCACAGGAGAAGGAATCTCTCCGGTCAGAAGATCCTTATCCTCACTGCGCAGGGTGGGATCCGGCTGAGGAACAGAATCCAGCAGGAACCGGGTATAAGGATGCATGGGGCGATCATAAATCTCTTCCGTGTCACCGATCTCACAGATACATCCAAGGAACATGACACAAACCCGGTCAGAAATATGACGTACAACGGAGAGGTCATGAGAGATGAAGAGATAAGTGAGCTGATATTCCTCCTGAAGATCATCCAGAAGGTTCAGCACCTGAGACTGAATGGAAACGTCCAGTGCGGAAACCGGTTCATCACATACGATCAGTTTCGGGTTCAGTGCCAGCGCCCGGGCAATACCGATACGCTGTCTCTGACCACCGGAAAACTGATGGGGATAACGATGGAGGAACTCCACAGGGATGCCCACCTTCTGCATCAGCTCAAGTACCCGTTTCCGGGTCTCCTCTTTGGTTTTATATACCTTGTGGGTAATCAGAGGTTCTGCAATAATCTTTTCCACATTCATTCTGGGATTCAGAGAAGCATAGGGATCCTGGAAAATGATCTGCATCTGTTTCCGGAAGCTGCGAAGCTCTTTGCCACTGAGGGAGCTGACATCTGTCCCCTGAAATACAACCTGGCCAGAGGTGAGATCGATCAGTCGGAGAAGCAGACGGCCCAGAGTACTTTTACCACAGCCACTTTCGCCTACCAGCGCAAGGGTCTCCCCCTCATAAATGGTAAAGCTCACATCGGATACGGCATGGACAACGCCCTTTCCGGAGCCAGTGGTCACGGGAAATTCCTTGACCAGATTCTTTGCTTCAAGAAGCACCTGTTTATTCTCCATCGGGGCATCCTCCCTTCTCACTGCGGAAGCAGCGCACCTTGTGCACTTCCTCAGCCTCGCAGTCGTAAAGTTCCGGCCGCTGGGTGCGGCACCGTTCATCTGCATACTCACACCGGGTGCAAAAGCTGCATCCCTTGGGCAGGTGCAGCAGATTGGGAACCACGCCGGGAATGCTGTAGAGTCGGTCAACCTGACTGCCCATCTTGGGAATGGAACGAAGGAGACCGTTGGTATAGGGGTGGCAGGTGTTCCGGAACAGCTCAAAGGTCTCGGCCTGCTCCATTACCTTACCTGCATACATAACATAAACATAATCACACATCTGTGCAACAACGCCCATGTTATGGGTAATCATCAAAATGGAGGTCCCATGCTCATCCCGGAGCTGCTTCATCAGCTTCAGGATCTGGGCTTCAATGGTAACGTCCAGCGCCGTTGTAGGCTCGTCAGCAATCATCAGTTCCGGCTCGCAAACCATGGCCATTGCGATCATTACACGCTGACGAAGGCCGCCGGAGAGCTGATGTGGATAGGAATTATAGCGTTTTTCCGGTTCAGGAATACCGCATTTCCGGAATATTTCGATTACCCGGTTCTTAGCCTCCTCCTTGGAGACCTTCTGATGCAGAAGAATCGCCTCACGAACCTGCTTGCCAACAGGGAAAACAGGATTCAGAGAGGTCATGGGCTCCTGAAAGATCATGGAGATGTCGTTACCCCGGACCTGCTGCATTTCCTTTGCGGAAAGGGAGAGCAGATCCTTCCCCATGAGCATGATCTTACCGTCAACGATTTTGCCGGGCTTTTTCACCAGCTGCATGACGCTCATGGCGGTCATACTTTTGCCGCAGCCACTTTCTCCAACAAGACCAACAATCTTCCCCTTGGGAATGTCAATGGATACATCGTCCACCACGGGAGAGATGCCCTTGCTGGTGTGGAACTGGGTTTTTAAGTTCTGAATTCTCAGTGTATATTCCATAATGTCCTCCCTTACTGCTGCTTGGAGTAGGGATCCATCACGTCACGGACGCCGTCACCCAGGAAGTTAAACGCCAGTGCCAGCACCAGAATTGCAATGCCGGGTGCAATGGCAATGACCGGATTCGTAAACAGATAGTCTTTTGCTTCGGAGACCATCAGCCCCCAGCTGGTGGCAGGAGACTGTGCGCCGATGCCGAGGAAGCTCAGGCTGGATTCGGAAAGAATGGATCCGGGGATGTTCAGTGTAAACAGAACGATCAAGTTGGGCAGGCAGTTGGGCAGAATGTGCCGGAACATGGTGGTAAAGCTGCCGACACCCATGCTCTTTGCTGCCTCCACATACTCCATCTCACGGATGGACAGGGTCTGGGAACGAACCACACGGGCGGTACCGGCCCAGGACACAATGGTAAGTGCAAGGAAGATGTTGATAATGCCGTTGCCAAGGGTATACATGACCACCATGGCAAGGAGCAGCGAGGGAAACGCCATGGTAATATCCGCAAGGCGCATAATAATAAAGTCCACGGTTTTCCCCAGATAACCGGACATCAGTCCAAGAATGGTTCCCAGCACCATGGAAATCAGTGTGGGGAACAGGCCGATGCAAAGGGAGATCCGGGCGCCATAGATCATCCGGGAAAAAACATCCCGTCCCAGCTGATCCGTACCAAAGATATGCTCCCGGCTCATACCCTGAAGCCGGTTTGCAAGATCCTGAGCAGTGGGATCGTAGGGTGCAACAACGGGTGCAAAGATAGCCATCAGCGCGATCACAATAATCACAAGGGCGGAAAATGCAGCCAGCTTATTATCCCGGCAGAGCATTTTCACTTTATCCAGAAAGGACTCACTCTCTCCGATCTGGGAGGCAATGTCCTCATTCAGCAGATTGTTCTTTTCGGTGTTCACAGACATTCCTCCTTTCTTACTCATTACGGATTCTGGGATCTATCACGGAGTAGAGTACATCCGCCACAAGATTACCAAGAATGATCAGCAAAGTCGTAAATATCACTGTGCCCTGAAGCAGGGGCATATCACGGCTGGAAATTGCATCTACAGCCAGACGGCCGATTCCGGGGATCGCAAACACGGTCTCGGTGATTACCGCACCGGAGAGCAGGGAGGCCACCTGAATTGCCATCATGGTGATAACCGGCAGGAGCGCGTTTTTAAACGCATGACGAACGATTACGCCTCCCTGCCCCAGTCCCTTGGACCATGCGGTACGGATATAATCGTCTTCAAGGGTCTCCAGCAGATTCGAGCGGGTAAGTCGCGCAATGGTACCGGCGGAGCTCCATCCCAGCACAATGGCAGGAAGCACATAGCTCTTCCATCCATCGGCACCGGACACCGGGAACCACCCCAGCTTATATGCAAACACATATTGGAACAGCAGTGCCGCCCAGAACACGGGCATAGACACACCCAGAAGGCTGACACCCATAAACATACGGTCAAGAATGGAGTTTTTCTTTACTGCGGAAATAATACCGGCAGGAATACCAATCAGCCACGCTACCACTGCCGCAGCCAGAGAAAGCTTCACAGTGTAGGGAAAGGCATCCATAATCAGATCTGTAATGGAACGGTTGAGCTTATAAGAAATGCCAAAATCGCCATGGAGGGCATTGACTATGTACCGGCCGAACTGAACCATAACCGGATCGTTCAGACCATAATACTCCGTCATGCGATCAATGACGTCCTGTTTAATATGTTCTTTCATCATGATGGCAATGGGGTTACCGGGAACCACATTGAGCATCCAGAAGATCAGCAGTATCACGCCCAGAAGCACCGGGATAGATACCAGAATACGTTTGACTATTTTTTTCAGCACAGAATCTTCATCCTTTCCGTTGTGTCGGGATTTCCCCAGAATCCTTCCGGGAAGGGTGCTTGGGAAATACCGACCCTCCCAAATACGGCAATCAGGAAGGACGCCTCTCGACGTCCTTCCATGTGCCGTCAGTTATTATAAGTTAGCCAACAGAAACGTTGCGGTAGTAGTTGCTGCTCCAGCCGTTCCAGGAAACCGTGAAACCGGAAACTCTGGGGTTGACCACATACAGATGCTCCTTGGAGAACAGGGGGATCCATGCAGCCTCGTCCTGAACGATCAGCTTCTCAAGTGCCTGATACTCAGCAACGCGCTCGGTCTCATCCACAATACCACGGGCAGCAGCCACACGGTCGATGGCATCCTGATTGGTGTAATTGAGACCACGTCTCACACAGTTATCGGTGGTACCGAAGAAGGTGTAGATAAAGTTGTCAGGATCATTAAAGTCAGCAGACCAGTTGTTGGTGTAAGCGTCAAGCTCACCGGCTGCACGGCGCTCAGTGAAGGAGCCTTCATCGACCTCTACAACCTGTGCCTGTACACCGATCTCTCCAAACTGAGCGGCTACGATCTCCAGCAGATCCTTGGTGGTCTGGCTGGAATCAGAGGAGTAGCACAGTTCCATGGAGAAGCCATCTGCGTAACCGGCCTCAGCCAGCAGGGACTTAGCCAGTTCGGTATCATAGGTGATCTCGGGAAGCTCAGGGTTAAAGCCGATCAGGCCGGTGGAGAAGATACCGTTTTCCACCTTGCCGCGTCCGCCGTACAGTGCATCCAGAATTGCCTGACGATCCAGTGCATGCTGGAGTGCCTGACGAACCAGAACATTGGACAGAGCCTCATGCTGCTCATTGAGTGCGATATAGTAGATACCAACACGCTGACCGGAAACGATCTGATTTGCGTAATCGGGGCTGTTCAGGAAATAGTCAGCCTGGCTGGTGGCGTTGTCCAGATCCAGCAGATCCAGCTCGCCGTTTTCAAACATCATTCTCTGGGTTGCCTCATCGGGAATGTCCATCATGACGATACCCTCGCAGTCAGGTGCGCCGCTCCAGCAATCCTTGTTGGCAACCAGCACCATCTGAGCATTGAACTCCCAGGACTCAAAGATGAAGGGGCCGGTACCGATGGTGACTGCAGGGTCAATACCGAACTGATCGCCGGCCTGCTCAGTGGTCTCCTCGTCCAGCATGGAAGCGCCGGGGGTGGTGAGGCAGGCCAGGAATGCGGCATAGGGCTGAGTCAGGGTGATCTTAACGGTGTAGTCATCCACAACCTCAACACCGGAGACAGTTTCTGCTGCGCCGGAAGCCAGCTCTTCAGCACCAACGATCACGTCATAAATGTCACCGTTGACTGCCTTGGGATAAGTCAGCATACGCTTAATGGAATAAAGCACATCGGAAGCGGTAAAGTCAGCGCCGTTGGTGTACTTAACACCCTCCTGAAGGTGGAACGTATATTCAAGGCCATCGGGGGAAATATCCCAGGAGGTAGCAAGGGAGGGAACGATCTGGGAAGTGCCGTCACCATTTGCCTGAACCTCAACCAGACGATCGAAGATGTTCATGCCCACAGTATAGTAATCGGAAGTACACTGGGGATCCACAATATCGGGGGTGGCCTCTACGATTTTTAGATAATTTGCAGTTGCGGAATTGTCCACAGCAGCGGTGCTGCCAGCAGAGACGGAAGTGGTTTCCCCTGCGGAAGAACCTTCACTGCCACAGCCAGCCAGAAGGCCAAGACAAAGCGTCAAGGCAAGAATCAGGCTTACGATTTTTTTCATGGTAAGTCTCTCCTCTCGATGGATCTGAAGTAATTTCTTCATTTTTGCTTTTAAAAAAATTACAAACAACATTTCAAAGCTGCCAGAACTTCTTTGAAATCTTGGGTATATTTTAGCACATCAAAGGGAAATTGCAAGGGGAAATTTTGCAAGAAACGCCTCTTTCAATTCACGTTCCCTTTATACAGACTGCATAAAGCCCGGAATATTATAATATTTTTCTTCATTTCGACCGGTTTTTCGCACTTTTCACGTCAAAATGGAAGCTTTATTTTTGCAAGTTGCTTCACGAAAAATTCATTGGGATTTTCTGTATTTTGGTTTGTATTTTTTACAAAGAAGCGCATTCGGTATGTAAATTTACTATGATATTTGTTCTGATACGCCCCGATTCCATTGCTTGATAATTATTATACACCGCATCTATTGCAAAGAATATACAAATCATGCTATAATTATTTCAAAAAATGCTATACGAGGTATTTCCATGGAACGAAACAACGATCCACGTGGGTATTTGCTGGAGGATTTCCGGCTGTTTCACCTGAGCAGCGCTCCCGGAGAACAGATTGACTATCATTATCATCAGTTTCACAAGCTGTTTTTTCTTCTTCACGGCAGTGGCAGCTACTTTGTGGAACAGGATCAATACGCCCTTCAGGACGGGGATCTTGTTCTGATCGGCAGTCACACAGTTCACAAACCGGATTTCCACGCCCCTTATGAGCGGATCATTTTATACATCTCTCCGGAATTCCTCCGGAACCGCTCCACAGAGACCTGTGATCTTGATGACCTCTTCTCCGATCCCGCAAGCCCAGTCATCCGCCCCCGGAATATCAGCGACATTCACACATCGGTAGCCCAACTGGAACAGGCGCTGGCTTCCCCGGGCTTCGGAAGAGATCTCCTTTCAGAGGCCCTGCTGCTACAGCTTCTTGTGCAGATTGGCCGATGCTGTTCCGCAGAAAACTCCCTGTCCCCCACTCAGGTAATTTGCAAAAACCCGCGTATTCTGGAGATCATACGCTACATTGATGACCATCTCCGGGAGGAGCTTTCCATTGACCAGCTGGCAGATCAGTTTTTTATCAGTAAGTATCACATGATGCGCGCCTTTCGTCAGGAAACCGGCATTACGATCCATAATTATATTCTGGAACGAAGGCTGTTTCTCGCCCGGACGCTGATCCATCAGGGCATACACGCAACAGAAGCCTGCTACAACGCAGGCTTCCGGAGCTATTCATCTTTTACCCGGGCGTACGGTCAGCGATTCGGCTGTACCCCCACCGGACGAAGCATCCCCGGAGTTGCCGCCGAAGAGACCTTTGAATAATCACTGTTTTTCAAGAACCACAGCCTGACTGTGCATTTCTCTGTACCGCTGCTCCACCAGAGCTTTCTCATAACCGATACACCCCTTGTTTTCCCAGGGGTCATTAAAGTAATAGTTTTCCCGGTCGTATCCAACCAGAAGCAGACAGTGCTGATTATTCCGCCACGCGAACTCCCCGCTTCCGTCGAACAACTGCCAGACCGGGCCGGGCCTATGAGGTGCCATATTCAGTGTTGCCCAGAACACCACAGGAATATCCCGGTCAATATATTCTCTCACCAACTCCGGCACCGGTACTCCCCGGAGGATCTTTGCACATTGGCCGGAAGCCCGTTCCAGCGCTCTGGCAATCGTCCCTGCATAGCATCCGTAGGAACCGGGGCCGTTGTTATAAGGGCTTCCGATGAAGGCCTCATCCGGGTGCGGGCCATATAATATTCCCTGCCGGAACTCAAAGTCCCGCTTTTCAAGGCACTGATCTATAAACCTCTCCGGTGTAATATCTATTCCGAGATATTGCAGCAGCATTACAGCGGAAATACTTTCACAGCCTGTGGGGTACTTTTCCGTCTGATTTATGTACGGTACCTGTATAATCTTTTTCATAGGATCCCCTCCAATTTAAAAGCTATTATACTCCTTCCAGGCTTTAAACACAACAAAAAGACGACTGCGAAAGCACTTTGCCATCCGCAGTCGTCTAAATCTTTATCTCATCCCCCTGTACAGCACCAGAAGATCTCCTGCACCATCCAGAATCAGAAACACCCCTGCCAAACGGAGCAGATTTTCTCCGGCAGTGAAGGGATTTACCATGATCACAATACCCATGACCAGGGTCACGATTCCCACAATCAAAGAGAATTTATACCCATAGCCCAGCGCCTTTGCTTCTCTGGCACTCTGGATATCCCGTACGCCGTGGAGCAGCAGTACAAACCCGAGCACAAGCCCCACCAGACTCAGCAGGAAACCCGGACGCATCAGCACAACCAGTCCTGTGGCGATCTGAATCAGTCCCAGCACAAAATCTCCCTGTCCTACTGGCTGGCCTCTGGAAAAGGCCGCAGACAGCAGGGATACCACTCCGGACACGATCAGCATCCACCCCACCGCCAGAAAGACGGTTTTCACCGCAGCACCGGGTACAGCCACCAATATTATTCCAAGAATAATTGTTAGCACCGCCGAAAACGTAATATTTAATCGAATTTTTCTAAAAAAATCAAACATGTGGCATCCTCCTAAATGTACCGACGCAGGGAACAACTGCGCCGGTACTGATTCGGTATCCCTTCGGGAAGGATTCATAATGATTAGGAGCGAAAAAGAAAAGAGAGGAGAAAACCGAAGGTATTGGCGATACCGAAATTCTGACCATATATTAGCACGCATTCTCATGGCATGTGTGAATAAAATTTGAATTATTCAACAATTTCATTTGCGAATTTTTGAACAGGAAAGCGTTTTGCACATTTTATACCTGTATTTTTCACACATTCGCCAAAAATAATCCCCCAGATTGAAATCAGTCGAAGGTTGCGTTATAATGTAGAAGATTTCATAATTATATCACTGTTTATTATGGGAGGCATCTTTTATGCAAATCCGAATTTCTTCAGACAGCACCTGCGATCTTGATCCCAAATGGATCGAAGCGCACAATGTTGAAATTCTACCCCTTTACACCATCAAGGACGGAAAAACCTATCGGGACAAGGTGGACATCACCCCTGAGGATATTTTCGCCCATGTAGCCACCGGCGGAGATCTTTGCTCCACCGCCGCACTGAACGTGGACGATTATATTCAGTGCTTCCAGCGCCTCCTGAAGGAATGTGACGCTGTGATCCATGTGAATATCAGCGCCGATTTTTCGTCCTGCTATCAGAACGCCTGCATTGCCACACAGGAGGTTGGGAACGTATATGTGGTGGATTCCCGGAATCTCTCCACCGGCCACGGCCATGTAGTATGCGAGGCAGTCAAACTGGCAGAGGCCGGCGAACTGGCACCCGACCAGATCGCAGAGCATCTTCGGGAATTCTCTTCCCGTGTTGAGGCCAGCTTCGTACTGGATCAGCTGGAGTATCTCCGCCGGGGCGGACGCTGCTCCACACTGGCGGCGCTGGGTGCAAATCTCCTGTCCCTGAAGCCCTGTATTGAGGTCAAGGACGGAAAAATGCAGGTCGGCAAAAAGTACCGGGGCAAATATAAAAATGTGATCGTTTCCTATGTTAAGGAACGGCTTATGAACCGGGACGATATCTGCTATGACCGGATCTTTATCACCCACACCACCATGGCAGACGGAATCGTTGACGCAGTACGCAGTGCTGTGGAAGAATGCGGCTCCTTCGCAGAGGTCGTCGAGACCACCGCAGGCTGCACCATCTCCTGTCACTGTGGCCCCAGCACTCTGGGTATCCTTTTTGTACGAAGCAAGTAAATACATCAGCCGGAATCTCTCTGATCACAGAGCGGATTCCGGCTGTTTTTCTGTTATGAAACCGGATATTCCGGTCAATATATTCTTCAAGACAGAGGCCACTTTCCATAATTTTCTTTGCCCTCGCTTTCATTCTTTTAGTTTTTTTCTGAAAAAGGCTGCCCCGGATATCCCCCGGGGCAGCCTCAGTTTTATTTTGTTTTCCCGGCTTTGCACAGGGCATTTCGCTGTGCAAGAAGATCCAGCATCTGTTTGTTGCACCGGACACGGCTTGTATAATCGGGCAGCTTCTGATACTCCACCAGCATGTTGTGCAGCTGGCGTTCCAGTGGCACTGTTGCATCCGTAGCCACAGGATCGGAATACCGCAGCGCCTCTGCAAGCTTATCCAGTTCCGGATATACCACCTTCAGTGCCTCTGCGTCCTGCCGGAGACGCTCCATAACAGCGGTGCTGGCAATCCGTTTTTCATCCACCATCTGGACAGCATCCCGGACATTATCCGCAGCGATCAGGCCCACAGCCGCAAGCCCCAGCACGACCACATAGAGCAGGAAGGGAAGCCACAGTGGAACCAGTCCCCCCAGAAGCATAAACACCAGAGACAGTGCCACCTGAACAATCAGGTAAAGCATGCCGATCCGGAACACAGGGAATCCATAGAATTTACTCTTTGCAGGGCTTCCTCCCCCAAAGGCTACATACACAAACCCAAGCTGCGCCACTACAGCAATAACGGCGAACACATAGGAGAGCCAGAACACCCCCGTTTTGGGGATCGGCACCACAAATACGATCACAGAGAACAGGATCAACACAATCAGGGCCGCAGCCAGTACAGAACTTTTCTGTTTCATGCTTATGCCTCCTTTGCCTTACCGCATTCCGGGCAGAATTTCCCGGTAATGCCAGTCTTGCCGCAGGTGCAGTTCCATCCGGCGTCCAGTTTCGGTGCACCGCACTCCATGCAGAATTTTCCGATGTTCTCCACACCACAGCTGCACTTCCATGTCTTATTCTCCCGGGGCTTTGGTGCACCGCATTCCATGCAGAATTTACCGGTGTTCTCCACCCCACAACTGCACTTCCACGTCTTATTCTCCTGAGGCTTGGGTGCGCCACATTCCATGCAGAACTTACCGGTGTTCTCTACACCGCAGCTGCATTTCCAGCTCCCCTGCACCGTCGGCTGTATACCGGGAAGGGTCATTCCGCCTACAGCCTCCCGGGTGGTGTCCGCAATGGTACCCATAGCACCGAGGGCAACACCGAGGCCGGCGATCTCTCCCAGGCCACCGCCCAGGCTTCCCATATTTTCAGAAGCACTCAGTCCAACCATACGACCTGTCTCCTGCTGATATGTATATCCCTTGACCCGCATTTCTTCCGCTTCCACAAGGATCTGCTGACGCTTCGCCTCAGCATCCGCCTGCGCTGCAAGGATCTTCATCTCCGCCTCGGTCTGCGCCTCAAGCCGTCTGCGGTTCCGCTCCGCCTCCAGTACCTCTGTTTCGATCTGTGCCTGTCGTACCTTCAGCGCCCGATCCGCATACTGCTGCCGGAACAGGTCGAAATTGGGATCCTCACCGGGTTCCGGGGTTATGAGACGGGTCACATAGAATTCCGGCATTTCCAAACCGTACTCCGCCAGAGAGCGATTGATGGACAGCCGCAGACCCTCAGAAAGAGGCTTATACAGACGATCCGCCTCCAGAAGATCAATCTTCTCCTGCCGGATGATCTGGGGCAGCAGGGTCTTAACCTCAGAAATAATCAGGGCTCTGAAATATCCCGCCGCTTCCTGATCGGACATCAGATGTGCGGTGGTCAGTTCTTTGGCGGTTCCCACCAGCTTCAACAGCAGCCGTCTGGAATCCAGCACCCGCAGACTGAATTCGCCTCCTGCACCCACCTGAACATAGAATCCGTAATCAGGCACCTTCACGCTGATCCGTTCCGGTGTCCCCCACTTGATTCCCATATGGGTGACCATGTTTACGAAGTATACCTCCGCATGGAACGCCTGCTGGGGATGAGTTGGCAGCTGATACAGCTTGTTCATTATGGGAATGGACTGGGTCTCCAGCGTATGGCGACCGGGGCCGAGGGTATCCAGCGCCCGTCCATCCCGGAAGAAAATAGCCTCCTGCGTCTCATGCACCGTCACCTGAGAGCCCATATTAAAATCTTCAATGGGGTGCTTCCAGATAAATGTCTGATTGTCCCCCTCATATTTAATATGAGATACTACACCGTCACGGACTGCCCGCTCCTTGGTGAGCTGCGCCTGCACATCATTGTCAAAATCGCAGACAGGACAGGTAAATCTCGCAGCACTCTTATCCGCACGGAGCCGAACCCCACACTGGGCGCAGGAAAATTCCTCCACACGTCCAAGCTCCTGGGTGGTGTTGATCAGGTTTTTACACACAGGGCATTTTGCCTTGTCCCTCTTTTTCGCATCAAACACCACTGTGTTTCCGCAGCAGGCGCACTCCCGGCTCATCATCCGGTCTGTTTTGATATTGATCTCCCGACCGCAGCTGCACTTGTTGCGGCGTCTGGAAAAAATAGAATTGGAAACCTGAATGTATTTGCCGCAGTTTTCATTGGGGCATTCAATTACAAACTTGGCCATAACAGTACCTCCTCCAATCAGCCGTAGTAATCTGTATTCAGACTTGCGTTCATAATGGCCTGATTATTCCCCTTGGAAACATTGTTCCAGGCATCACCGGAACCGCTGAAATAAACAGAACCGAAATTACCGGAACCCTCCACCGCATTATCGCGAATGATGCTCAGGGTATCCTGGAACCAGAGCCACCACAAGTTCTCACACTCGGCAAAGGTGTAAGACTCAATCACGGTCACCCCCGCAGGAACACGAATGCCCTGAATATTATCACATCCGTAGAACGCAGCCTCCCCAATGGTAGTCAGGGTACTGGGCAGATTCACATCGTATATGCCACTGCCTGCAAAGCAGTTTCTTCCGATGGTCACCAGTCCCTCCGGCAGATTCACCCAGGTCATATTTCGGCAGGTGTTAAAACAGCTTTCCTCAAGGGTGGTAAGGCCGGTGGCAAAATACGCACCGTTAAGTCCGTCACATTCATAGAAGCAGTCCACGCCCACGGTCAGTTCCGTGGTCTCTCCCACATAAACCTCATAGATATTGTCACAGTTTATAAAGGCACCATAACCAATACTGGTCAGTCCTGCGGGAAGCTCCACCGTGCCAGAAATGCCGGAAGCGGCGAACGCACTGGCACCTATGGTCTGAAGCCCATCTCCGAAGGTCACAGAGGTCAACGCTTCACAGTCTCTGAAGGCTTCTTCCCCAACATTTGTAACGCCGTTAAGCACCACGGTTGTAAGAGCGTCGCAATTACAGAAGGCCCCGTTGCCTACATCCGTTACAGATCCGGGAATGGTCACAGCCGTCAAATACGGATTATCCGCAAAAACCCGCTCACCGATGCTCTGCACGCCATCCATAATGGTAAGATTGGAAATGGAGGTGTTATAGAAGGCCACCTCTCCGATGCTCACTACAGTACTGGGGATCGTCAAATTGGTAAGACTGGAGCAGTTGTAGAAAGCACCGACGCCAATCTCCTCAAGCCCCTCATTCAGGGTCAGATTATTCATATAATTGCATCCGGAAAATGCATCGAGCCCAATACTTTTGCAGGAATCCGGCAGCACCACATTGGTAAGGCTGTTGCAGTCCTTAAAGGCTTTCTCACCGATTCGTTCCACCTGTTCCATGCCCACTGCCGAAAGATTCACACAGCCAAAGAAGGCCGAATCCCCGATCCATATAATATTTGCAGGCAGATTTATGGAAGTAAGCCCTTCCAGTCCATAGAAACAGCCTTCCGAAATTCCGGTAATCAGTTCTCCGTCCATGATCGTGGGGAACTTGAACTCCACGCTGGCATCATAGATACCATAATCCAGCGTAAGTCCGCCATTGTCGTCCACACCCCACCAGGGATATTCCTCAGAGGTCAGAACAACCGGCTCCATGCCCAGCCACAGTTCACAGGTTTCAAGGCCACGTTCCTCGGCGTTTTTATAATCCGCCCGGGCCGCAACGAAGTACAGCTCCGTTGCCTTTCCGTAGTCTCCCGCCTCATCATAGATAACCGCCTGTTCATAGGCATCTCTTGCCTCCAGATAGGTCTTGCCACCCATTTTATATGCAATAAACCCGAGAATGAGCATCAAAAGCACAAACCGGCGGAACCGTCTGTGGCGTCTCTTCCTCTTGGCCTTTTTTATAAGCTTCCGGGTCTCACGGTCCCGACGCTCCTCGTTTAGTTTTGCTTCCTTCTTTTCCTGCTCTTCCTTTGCCTGACGGAGAGCCTTAGCCTTGGCTTCCTCCGCCTCCAGCCGTTTTTTCTCATTGTGGCACGCTTCAGCATATCTGGCCGCTTCCCGATAATCCCCCATCTCGGCAAAGGATTTTTCCAACTTATCCGCCTCTTCGGTGGTAGTGAGGTTTTTCACCTGTTTCACATAACCATCGTAGCGCTCCGCCCGGGTTGCTTCCTCAAACCGGGTAGTGATCACCTGATTGATGGCCATGAGCTGGTTTTTACGCTCGGTAGAAGCATATCTGACCGCACGGCTGTAATGGCTGTTGCTGTTGAGAGGCACTTCCAGCTGCTCAAGCAGTTCAACCTTCTGGCACTTGAGTGACAGAAGCATTTTGCCCAAATGCGCCTCGCCGTTCTCCGGATCCAGATTCAGAGCCTCCTCCAGCATTTCATCAGCCTTGTCCCAATCCTTGTCCTCCAGGCATTGAAGGGCACGCTTTGCATAATTATCCGCAGATTTTCGCTGGGAAACACTACCGTGCTCCTCCCGCTTGCTGCAATGGGCAAACACGGTCTGCTGAATATTCTTAAAGAAGGTGCTTTCCCGGAAGTTAATGGCCTCAAGAGCCGCCAATTCGGGGGGAATATCGTCCGTGGTCATTTTGTCTCCATCGAAACAGGTGATAATGCTCTTGCTCATATCCTTGCTGCGTACCGCAAGGAACCGGGTCCATTCATTTTTCACCCAGGGAGATTCAATATTGGCCCGGGATGTACCAATCACCAGCATCAGCTTTGCGGTATTCAGGGCAGCATAGATTACAGAAGTTAATGGCCTCAAGAGCCGCCAATTCGGGGGGAATATCGTCCGTGGTCATTTTGTCTCCATCGAAACAGGTGATAATGCTCTTGCTCATATCCTTGCTGCGTACCGCAAGGAACCGGGTCCATTCATTTTTCACCCAGGGAGATTCAATATTGGCCCGGGATGTACCAATCACCAGCATCAGCTTTGCGGTATTCAGGGCAGCATAGATTACAGGCTCCCACTCCTGTCCCAGATGCTCTTCCTTCAGGGTAACCCGGGAGAAGAATACCCGATAACCCTTATTGGTGAGATCCATATACACATCATGGGCAAAATGGGAATCCTCCGTCCGCTGATCCCTGGTACCATCCACAGTGTCCTTGTAGCAGATAAACACGTCATAGGCCTCTGCCTTTGCAGCCAGCGCCATCATTCCAAGACGAATCTTTTCAATATGTGCCCCCTGCTGCTGATAATAGGGCTTATCCTGGGGAGAAGCCCACTGAAGTGCAGCCTTATAATCCGGATCATCGTACACCGGCACCTGACTGAGCCGGTCACAGGTCGGAATATACTCCCCTGAGCGATAGTCCTTTTCATAGTTGATGCCATAACGGGACAGCATCATGTCCCAATGCGCCTGTGCATCCCTGGGGTTGTCTCGCACAATACATGCAAATTCCTGCAATGCGTCATCAAATTTTCTGGCACGGCGGAAATCAATTCCCCGGTTATGTCTGTCAGTACGCTGTTCATCGGTAATTGACGGAATAATGCTGACACAGAAGCAGCTGTCGCATCTTCCGCGTCCCTCCACCCCCGGTTCCGGAATCAGATTGCCACCACAGTTTTTACACTTAAACGAAGACACCGGTAGTCATCTCCTCTTCTTTTTTACTGCCCTTTTCTTTTCGAATAATTATGTATATTGTATCCAACATCTTCCCTTTTTTCAATCCTTTTATCAATTATTTTGTGCAAACCGCCTTGAATTCCACTATCTGTTGTGATGCCCCGGATTTTCTCATTGACTTTTCTCTCGGACTGGTATAAACTGTGTCTCAGTCTTTCGTGAAAGTGAGTCGCTGCGCTTTGTTTGTACTGATTTTGGAATTGATCGGCACTGTGGCCTTCTCCGTCTCCGGTGCCATGACAGCCATGAAAAAGAATATGGATATTTTCGGTGTAATGATTCTGGGACTTACCACTGCGGTGGGCGGCGGTGTGATCCGGGATCTGGTACTGGGCATCACGCCCCCTGCTACCTTTCAGAATCCCGTTTATGCAATCACCGCCCTGATTACCGCGGTGATCGTGTTTCTTCCGGTGGTACAGCAGTTGTTTCATCGGTTCCAGCGGGCATATGATATTCTGATGCTGCTCATGGATTCTCTCGGTCTTGGAATTTTCAGCGTCATCGGTGTGCAGGCCGCATACAATCTTTCCGGGGATTTCAATCTGTTCCTTATGGCCTTTGTGGGCGTGGTCACCGGTGTCGGTGGTGGCGTGATCCGGGACATGATGGCAGGAAACACCCCCTATATATTTGTAAAGCATATCTATGCCTGTGCTTCTCTGGCCGGCGCTCTGCTCTGCTCCGTGCTTTGGAAATCCGCAAGTGCCCCTGTTGCCATGGCCGCCGGCATGATCGTGGTACTGGCGATCCGTCTCCTCTCCGCCCATTTCCGCTGGAGTCTGCCGAAGGCACATATGGTATAAAATAATTCTTTTGCAGGATTACCGCCATAGCTCTTGACAAATGGATAAAAAACTGATATTATAACCCAGTCGATTCGGAGAGATGTCCGAGCGGTTTAAGGAGCCGGTCTTGAAAACCGGTGA
>CAZFGL010000023.1:0-22307 GCA_964518645.1 uncultured Oscillospiraceae bacterium
ACATTCTGGTTCGTCAGAGAGGCACCCATATCCATCCCGGTCAGGGCACGGGTATCGGCAGTGACGACACCATCTACGCACGCGTGGACGGCATCGTTCGTTTCGAGCGTCTTGGCAGAGACCGCAAGAAGGTTTCTGTTTACGAGGTCGCCGAGCAGTAATCAGCTGAACAGGAGGGTGCGTTTCGCACCCTCTTTTTCTTCTTCCGACCCCATTCGGGGTGAATCAACAACGACTGTATCGAAGGAGTAGCATTATGGCTCAATTTGTGGATAAAGTCCGGATTTTTGTGCAGGCAGGCCACGGTGGCAACGGTTGCATGTCTTTCCGGCGTGAAAAGTATATCGCAGCAGGCGGCCCCGACGGTGGCGACGGCGGTCACGGTGGCAGCGTAATACTCCGGGTGGATACAGGAATGACCACCCTGATGGACTTCCGCTACAAGCGGAAATATTCCGCCGCCCCCGGTGGCGACGGCCGGGGCAGCAACATGAAGGGTCGCCACGGAGAGGATCTGATCATCAACGTTCCTCTGGGCACCGTGGTCAAGGACGCCGAGACCGGCGACGTGATCAAGGACATGTCCGATCAGGAGGACTTTGTTCTGGCCAAGGGCGGCCGTGGTGGCTGGGGTAACCAGCACTTTGCAACCCCCACCCGGCAGGCACCTCACTTCGCCAAGGCTGGTCTGCCCGGTGAATCTCATGACGTATTTCTGGAACTGAAGCTGCTGGCAGACGTGGGCCTTGTGGGCTTCCCCAATGTGGGCAAATCCACCCTGCTGTCCGTGGTTTCCGGCGCTCATCCCAAAATCGCCAACTATCACTTTACCACCCTGTTCCCCAATCTGGGTGTTGTATATCTGGGCGAAGGGGAAAGCTTTGTCATGGCTGACATTCCCGGCATTATCGAGGGCGCATCCGAAGGTGTTGGTCTGGGACACGATTTCCTCCGGCACATCGACCGCTGCCGTCTGATTGTCCATGTGGTGGACGTCTCCGGCTCCGAGGGTCGTGATCCTGTGGAGGACTTCATCACCATCAACGAGGAATTGAAGCAGTATTCCCCCGATCTCGCTGCCCGTCCCATGATCGTTGTTGCCAACAAAACCGACATCCTTCAGGATCCTAAAAACCTCACCCGGCTCCGGGCATATGTAGAGTCTCTGGGTATGCCCCTTTACGAAATGTCCGCTGCCATTCACAGAGGCACTAAAGAGCTGATGCGGGTGGTATACGAGAAGTTGAAGGAGCTCCCTCCCATCACCGTATACGAACCTGAATATGTGAAACCGCTGGCCGAGGCCGGCAGTCTGGACGAGCTGACAATCCAGCAGGAGGATGACCTCTGGCTGGTCTCCGCCCCCTGGATGGAGCGCCTCATTGCTGACATCAACTTCGATGACTATGAGTCCCGGATGTACTTCGACCGTCAGCTCCGCAAAAGCGGTCTGTTTGACCGGCTGGAAGAGATGGGCATCCAGCAGGGTGACGTGGTCAGCATTTATGACATTGAGTTCGAGTACGAGCCCTGATCGCCCCGAACCGGGCTTTCAAAAAATAATTCCCCACTTTTTCAAAAAAGTGCTTGACAAACGAGAAAAATCGTGTATAATAAATCATGCGTTTCGGAGAGATGCGCATGAATAAAGGGGATTAGTGTAACGGTAACACACCGGACTCTGACTCCGTTTTCGGGGGTTCGAATCCCTCATCCCCTGCCAGAAAATCACCTTTGTCTTTTGACAAAGGTGATTTTTTATGTATCCACCTGTGGCGTATGGAGGAACGGCATTATATCTTACTTGCGAAGCAAGTATACCGTACAGCAACGCCACATTTCATTTAATCCCTTCTACAGAAAAGGATCACTTATGAACACATACCTGTATCTGACCATCCCATTCTTTATCTTCGGGTTCTTTTTTCTTGTCTATGCCATCAGGAGCAGCAACCCCAAAAATCGAGTATCCGTCACCGGACGGCTCACCGCCTCCCATACCGTCAAAAATGTAACCATCGGCTCACGCCAATACCCCTATCTGACCACCTACACTTACACCTATACGGTAGGAAACAGGAAATACCAACGCAAAGGGCAAGCTCAATTCAGCCACCGGAGAACCCTCCCCAAAAATGTTCAGTTCATTTATGTAAAGGGTTTCCCAAAATTCGCATACAGGAATCGTTACACAGGGATCGTGGAATGGACTCTGGCAATCCTCGGCATCCTTTTCGGCACGATTCTTTTCCTGTTGATCTATTTCGGTACATAATGTTTATTCTGCATCATGTGTATTCCCACTGCATAATCAAAAGCTTAATCTGTCGAAAAAAGCAAGCCTTACGGCTTGCTTTTTTCATCTGTATTGATTTAACAGTATTTTGTTTTTACTTTCTGACCTCCAGCAGTTTCTGCTTCAGTTCGCCCTCAATACGCTGAAGCTCATTCTCTGCCTCACGGCGCTTCTGACGGCCTTCGGTCTGGATAGTCATGACCTCATCCAGGGTGGAGATCAGGCTCTGGTTGGTATGCTGAAGGGTCTCAATATCCACGATACCCCGCTCAGACTCCTTGGCGGTTTCCACTGTGGCAATCTTCAGCATATCCGCATTTTTCTTCAGCAGATCGTTGGTCATATCAGACACCGCCCGCTGTGCCTCCATCGCCTGTTTGGAGTGGGAGATCCCCAGCGCCAGTACCATCTGGCTTTTCCAGAGGGGGATGGTATTCACCAGAGAGGTCTGGATCTTCTCCGTCATCAGGGTGTCGTTGTTTTGGATCATACGGATCTGAGGACCCATCTGGATGGAGATCTGGCGGGTCAGCTTCAGGTCATAAAGCTTCTTCTCAAACCGGTCACACAGGGCCGCATAATCGTTTGCCGCCTGTGCATCCTCAGGCAGACCGGACACATGGGCCTTGTCATACATAGCCGCCAGGGTGGTCGTCCGCTCCTCATGGAGCTTCTTTTCACCGGCCAGAATGTACATGGAAAGCTGCTTGAAATACTCCAGATTCCGGTCGTACATCTGATCCAGCAGCGCCACATCCTTCATCAGCACCAGCTGATGCTTCTCCAGTTCCTCTGCGATTTTATCCACATTGACCTCAGCCTTTTCGTACTTGCCCTTCATGGTCGCAATATTGTTTCCGGCTTTTCTGAAAAGCCCAAACAATCCCTTTTTCTCTTCCTCCTCCGCAGAGAAGCCCTTCAGCTCAGTCACAAGATCCGTCACCATTTCACCCAGTTCACCGAGATCCTTGGTGCGGACAGCATTCAGGGTGGATTCGGAAAAATCAGCAATATTCTTCTGAGCAGCAGCGCCATACTGAAGCACGATACCGGAATCTCTCAGATCGATTTTTTCCGCAAAATCCAGAACCGCCTTCTGTTCAGCGGGACTGAGACCGGACAGGTCCGGCCCTGCGGGTGCTGCGGGTGCTTTCTCCTCCACAACTTCCAGCACCGGGGCTTCTCCCAAATCAGGGGTCAGGGTCAATTCAGGAATTTTCTCTTCCAGCATGGCAATTACTCCTTTGTCCATTTTATATAGCTCATTCGCTGTGCGTGAATTTTGTTTACACAATTCGTTCCGAGCGTTTTCAATTTAATTCACCTTTTCACAATCTCATTGTACCGCATTCCCCTTTTCCTGTCAAGAATAAATGCGTACAGTTGACACCTTCGAAAATTCATATTATACTTTTACTAATTATTTTTGCAGGGCAATTCCGCCGCTGCTCACCAGAAAAGAAGGTTACATACATGATGACACTCAACGAATTCCGTCAGGCACGGGATCTGCTCTCCGGCGTTCTCTCCGACACCTCCCTGATCTACAGCCCCTATTACTCCAAACTCACTGAGGCACAGGTCTACATCAAACCCGAAAACATGCAGGTCACCGGCGCTTATAAGGTACGGGGCGCATGCTACAAGGTCTCCACCCTCACCGACGAGGAGAAGGCCCGTGGTCTTGTGACCGCCTCCGCCGGCAATCATGCCCAGGGCGTCGCCTTTGCCGCCCAGCGTGCCGGTATCGAGGCCACCATTGTGATGCCCACCACCACCCCGCTGGTCAAGGTCAACAACACCAAGGACTACGGCGCAAACGTGGTCATGGCTGGCAGCTGCTTTGACGAATCCGCCGCCATTGCTGCACAGCTGGCAGAGGAGAAGGGCCTTACCTATGTGCACCCCTTTAACGATCTGACTGTGGCCACCGGTCAGGGCACCATTGCCTATGAGATTTTCAAGGATCTCCCTGACGTGGATATTATTCTGGTTCCCATCGGCGGTGGCGGTCTGGCTGCCGGTGTCAGCACTCTGACCAAGCTGCTGAACCCCAACGTAAAGGTCATCGGCGTGGAGCCTGTGGGTGCCGCTTCCATGAACGCCGCTTTCAAGTCCGGCGCTCCGGTCACTCTGGACACCGTTTCCACCATCGCAGACGGCGTTGCCGTTAAGACCGTTGGTGACAAGGTATACCCCTATGTCCGTCAGAATCTGGACGAGATCATCACCATTGAGGACGACGAGCTGGTAGACGCATTCCTCGACGTCATGGAAAAGCACAAGATGGTGGTCGAAAACTCCGGTCTGCTCACCATCGCTGCCCTGAAACACATTGACTGCAAGGGCAAATGTGTGGTGCCCATTCTCTCCGGTGGCAACATGGACGTGATCACCATGAGCAGTCTGGTACAGCACGGACTGATCCGCCGCGGACGAGTGTTCACCTTCTCCGTACTTCTTCCGGATCGTCCCGGCGAGCTGGTGCGGGTTGCCGACATCGTTTCCAAACAGCAGGGCAATATCATCAAGCTCCATCATAACCAGTTTGTCTCCATCAACCGTCAGGCAGAGGTAGAGCTTCAGGTCACTCTGGAGGCCTTCGGTCACAGCCACAAGCAGGCCATTGTCTCCGCGCTGGAGGATGCCGGCTATGACGTTAAGCTTCTGCCCCCCACTGCCACCTTTGGTTGATCCGGCAGGAGGATAACATTATGACAAAACTCGCTCCTTCTATTCTTTCCGCAGACTTTGTAAATCTGGAACGGGACATTCATTATCTTGCCGATTGCGGTGCAGATTATGTCCATGTGGATGTAATGGACGGTATTTTTGTCCCCAACATCACCATCGGTATCCCCGTGGTTGCCGCCATCCGGAAGATCACCCAGCTCCCGCTGGATGTTCATCTGATGATCGACCGCCCCCTCCGCTATGTGGAGCAGTTCTGCGATGCCGGGGCTGATATTCTTACCATTCACGCGGAAGCAGATTCTGTGGAAAACAACATCACTGCCCTGAAAAAGATCCGTGAAAAGGGCGTAAAGGCCGCAGTTTCCATCAAGCCCGGTACTGGTGTTGAAGCCCTCGAGCCTTACTGGGGGCTTATGGATCTGGTCCTGGTCATGACCGTGGAACCCGGATTCGGCGGTCAGAAGTTCATGGAGAACATGATGCCGAAGGTTCAGGCCATCCGTGAGATCATCGACCGGGAATACCCCGCCACGGAGCTGGAGGTAGATGGCGGTGTCAACATGGACACCGGAAAGGTCTGTGCACAGGCCGGTGCAAATGTGATGGTTGCAGGCAGTGCCTTCTTTAAGGCCGCCGATGGCAGAGCCTTCACCGAAGGAATCCAGTCTCTTTAATAATCATAGATTCGCTTCATAGCACATAGGCTTTGAAGCGAATCTTTTTTGCACATTTGTTTACAATTTTTTCACCATTTTTGTAACTCTTTTTTCATTTTTCCTCTGTTCAAAACAAAAAACCTGTGATATAATCCTCTTAAAAGTATGAGATAGTAAGAAAGGAGCGGTCTTAATGACCAAAACACGTCTCTCCATCCTGATTCTTGCGGTTGTGACCGCGCTGATTCTTGCAGGCTGCGGCACCACAGAGGACTCCGTCTCTGAATCTTCTGTAGAGCCCGGACTCCAGACCTTTGGTGTTGCGGTAAATCCTTCCGCGCAGCCCTCCACCGGTCAGGTTATGCCTGAGGTATCTGCCTCCAACCCGGGAACTGTTACATCCTCCGGCGGCAGCGTCTCCACGGACGATCAGGGCGTTTCCAACACCGCCTCTCCCTCTACCCAGCCGGATCCCACCCAGAAGCCCTCCGGTAGCGGAAGCGGCTCCGGCAGCAGTACAACTACGCCTTCCACACCCACAACCTCCCCGGTGGTCTCCACCTCTCCCAACATTGCTCCCCCTGCCCCTGTTTCCAGCGCAACCGTGGACGATGTTATGAAGTATGTGGGCAAGACCTTCCAGGCGCTTGTAGAGGATCTGGGCTATCCCAACAGTTCCAGCTATGAGTATGTGGACGATGCAGACCCCTCTCAGGGCGAGATCGGAACGATCTACTACACTGATTTTATCGTTACCACCCGTCGCAGTGACGGCGTTGAGACCATCACCGATGTAACCCCCCTGAGTTCCCAGCACACAATTGACGGGGAATAATCCGGCATTTACAGGCGCACCGCTTTCCTGCGGTGCGCTTTTTTCATAAACAGGCACATTTCGTTGAAAAACGTCCCATTTAAACCCCACAAAAAATCTTGCCATACGACTCAAAAGGCTGTATACTATTAGAGTTGAAAGCGTTATGCTTTCTCCGGCCCTGCGGGCTGGAATTTTCTACAAAAAGGAGAATACCACATGAAAACCTTTACTGCTCCTGAGGGCAAGCTGGTCACCGTGCTGGTGGATGGCGTAGAAGTCGCCTATGTTCCTGAAAAGGAATATCCCGACAACGCTGAATTCATCGTTACCACTCCCATGACCGAGTGCCCCTCCAGTTACAAAGGCCGTGGCGTTGAGCCCTATCGCGCAGCTGTTATGCTCAACGAAAACGGCATTGATGAGGCAAATTCCGCACTGGGTGCTGTTCAGGGTGGCACCGTAAATGCCGAAGGCATGGACGGCGTCGTAATCAATTCCACCTCCGATGACTTCTCCGCAGTTGTCAGCGTAGGCGGCAAGTACAACATCAAGAACTCCACTCTGAACTTTGATACCAAATCCGACGGCAAGCACATCTCCGACTTCTCCGGTTATGGCTCCATCATCACCGCCCTGAAGGACTCCAAGATCACCGTCGAGCACACCAAGATCAACTCCCGCGGTGTTGCAAAGTGCGCTCTGTTCTGCGACGAGCGTTCCGAGACTCTGTTCAAGGACTGCAACGTTGCTGTTCACGGTGGCACCCTGTATGAGGGCTATGTGAACTCCGCAAACCAGAAGACCATGGTTGCTCCTCCCTGGGTTCTCGGCATCGGTGGCAACGCCCGTGGCATCAATCTGGAAGGCGACCGTGGCACTGCATACATCGTTGATTCCTGCTTCAAGGCAAATCAGTGGGGCGTACTCTCCACCGACGCTGGCCAGAACATGCACCTGTATGTTGCTGACTCCGACATGATCCTGCTGGGCGAGGATGTCCCCGCTTCCGACGCAAGAGATCCCTATGCTACCAAGTACGGCTCCGGCTACGGTTCCTACATCATCGGCAACGCTTACGAGGAGTTCTCCGGCGTTGACATCAAGGTTGGCTGCATGGGCGCTGTTCTCCGTGGCGGCACCGGCGTTTACAAGTCCTCCAAGGGCAACATCAAGTTTGTCTCCCCTGTCACCGGTGAGACCGTATACGAGGCTCCCGGTAAGGGCCGCGTCACCCGTATCGACTGCGAATTCGGTGTCATGGCTCACGGCGACGGCAAGATCGTTTACACCGAGGGTACCGAGGTCAACGCAAACAATGCCGTGTTCCTGCTGAAGGCCGGCGGCGTTACCTGTGAAGTTTCCGAGGGCGCAAAGCTGAAGACCGGCAACGGTGTTATCCTCCAGATGATGGACGATGACGACAATCTGGTTGGCGCAGCTATGACTGAGGCTGGCCCCATGTTCAACACTGAGTTCAACGAGGCTGCCGGCTGGCCCTCCGAGAATGGTCAGATCACTTCCAAGATGGACGCCCCCACCTTTGATCCCATGGCTGGTGGTCCCGGCGGTCCTGGTGGCCCTGGCGGTCCTGGTGGCCCCGGTGGTCCTGGTGGTCCTGGTGGTCCTGGTGGTCCTGGTGGCCCCGGCGGTCCTGGTGGCCCCGGCGGTCCTGGTGGTCCTGGTGGCCCCGGTGGCATGGGCGCTCCCGCAAAGCCCGACACCTTCCTGAACGTTACCGACGCTGTTCTGAACGGCGACGTGTACAACGGTTCCGGCTACTACGGCCAGCAGCCCAAGCCTCTGTTCGTTAACCTGGGCAAGGGCGCAGTCCTCAATGGTGCTGTTTCCGCTACCGAGACCCGTCACATCGACGAGTTCGGCAACCAGAACACCCACTTCACCCTGAAGGAATTCTACTATCTGGCTCACGTTGAGAACCGCAACTTCTTCAACGGCGACAACACTGTAGAAGTCACCCTGAAGGACGGCGCTGTCTGGAATGTTACCGCACCCGGTATCATCAACAAGCTCACCGTAGGCGAAGGCTGTACCTTCAACGGCGTTGTAACCGAGAATGCTGACGGCACTCTCACCGTTGCACCCAAGGCTTAATTTCCGATTATAAAAACTGTGCTGCACCCGGAAGGGCGCAGCACAGTTTTTTGTATGCTCATTCAGTAACCATCAGGCCTTATTCTTTTTTAACACAAGTACCAATGCGATCACGCACACGATCATCTCTGCCACAGGCATCGCCCACCAGATTCCCCGTTCTCCCACACACAAGGGGAGCAGGAAAATCATGATTCCGCTGACCACCAGTCCCCGCAGCAGGGAGACCAAGGTGGCCTTTTTGTCCTGAAGGGTGGACTGAAGATAATAGGTACTGACCACATTCAGCGCCATAAACAGGAAGATGCAGGAATAAGGACGCACTGCAATATGGGCAAGGCTCAGAATCTCATTCGTTGCATCCATGGTGACCTTCACCACCAGTTCCGGGAAGATGATTCCAAAAGCCGAGCACACAAGCCCCATACATCCTCCAACCAGAATCGATCGCCAGAGAATACCCCGGACTCTGCCCCACGCCTTTGCACCGTAATTCACCGACACCACAGGCTGCAGCGCCTGTCCCACACCAGCAAACATGGACTGGAAGAAGGTGGACAGAGTGCTTGCCGCACTGAACAGGGCAAGATATGTTGCGCCGCCGAATTTCATGACCTGCTGATTCATCAGCGTGAACAGCACCACATTGGCCAGATCCAGCATACCCGCTCCGAAGCCCACAGACAGCACCTTAGGAGCCCGCTCCCGGAAGCCACAATTTTTTACCAGCTTCAAATGATTCTTCTTCGAGAAGAAATGAGTGGACAGAATTGCGATCTGCACGCCGTTGGAAACCACAGTCGCAAGTCCTGCGCCGCCGATCCCCATACCCCCAGGGAATACCAGCGCCCAGTCCCCCACCATGTTCAGGCTGCCACCGATCAGTACCGCCAGCATGGCAGTCTGCGGATCTCCGTCGTTCCGGACATAGCAGGCCAGAAACACAGAGCACATCATCAGCGGAGCAAACCCAATGATCCACCAGGCATAGGTCATTGTGGTGTCCAGAATGGCATCGTCAGCGCCAAACAGCCGGAACAGTGGCTCATGGAACACCAGCAGCACCAGCCAGATGGCCGCCGTAACCAGCCCCATCAGGATCACACCACAGGTAAAGAACCGGTTCCCTTCCTCCCGATCTCCCTCTCCCCAGGATGCACTCATGAGTACGCTGCCCCCGATACCACACACCAGAGACAGGAAGATCAGAATTCCGTACGCCGGATTCATCACCGCCATGGTGGCAGCTCCCGCCGGTCCAGCAGCCTGTCCTACGATCACCGCATCCACGAACAGGTAGATGCTCATAACTACCGCACTGCCCATGGACGAGAACAGATATTTCCGAAAAACCTTTCCCAAATCATCTTTTATTAAATCCATTGTTTTCCCTCCTATACTCCGTTACAGTATAACATATCCCCCACCTCTGCCTCAACCTTTTTCCCTTCCCATCTCCGTCGAATTAATTTCATTTCCCGTGCAACAATCCTGAAGATTCTGCGTCCTTTCAAATGAAGAAGTTCATTAATAAGGAGGAATCCCTGTGAAAAAGATTTGTCTGTTTTTTGTTTTGCTTTTGACCCTTATCCCCTTCTCCGGATGCGGTGCTGCCAGCACTTCCGCTGCCGACTGTACGGTTGCAGCTGAACCGGCAGAGTACGAAGTCGCCGTAGAAGCCACTACAGCTGAATACGAAGCCGTTGATGCCGCCCCACTGGAATATGAAAACGCCACCGGTATGGTAAGCGGAATCTCCACCGGAGAGTTCAGTGACAAGATTATTTACACTGCCCACGCAGAAATCGAAACCACCGCCTTTGACGACAGTACCGCAGCTGTCACAGAGCTTCTGGAGCTTTTCGGCGGTTTTACGGAAAGCTCCTCCGTCACCGGCAGCAACCTGCAGGAGGATCTCTACGGCTGCTCTGCCTGTCGAACCGCCTCCTATACTCTTCGCATTCCTCAGGAGAATTTCGCCGCTGTGACCTCATGGCTGCCTCAGATTGGCAATGTGATCTATCTCTCCAGCGATGCCTCCAACATCACCGCCCAGTACACGGACACGGAATCCCAGCTCACTGCGCTAAGGACTGAGGAAACCCGGCTGCTTGAGATTCTCAGTCAGGCTGCCACCGTGGAGGAAATGATCACCGTAGAAACCCGGCTCAGCGAGATCCGTTATCAGGTGGAGCAACTAACCAGCCAGCTGACAAACTGGGATCATCAGGTTTCCTACAGCACCGTGACCCTGTTTATTCAGGAAGTGGAGATTCTAACCCCCCAGCCCACGGAAAAGCTCACCTACTGGCAGGAGGTGGCACAGGGGCTTCAGGATACTCTGCGTTGGATGGGAAATTCGGGAAAGCTGCTGCTGAAACTTTTCATCACCGGACTCCCCCTGATTCTTCCTCTCGGACTGCTGACGGCGTTGATCCTGCTGCTCCACCACAGAAAGCACGCTGCCCCCAAACAAGCTGATCCCCACTCCCGTGAGGGCACCGCCCCAGAGGACATGAAATAATTTGAAACTTTTGTTTCCGGATTGTTTCTTTACTTTGGCCGTTTTTCTATTTATACTTTTAATGGTATGTTCTAAGAAAGGTTGTGTGCACCGTGTCAAAAAGAATTTTGTCCCTGCTGCTGTGTCTGACCGTCCTTACCAGTCTCATGTGCACTTCCGTGCAGGGCTGGTTTGCGGACGTCTCTTCCGGCAGCTGGTACTGTGATGCGGTGGACTATGCATATGACAGAGGTCTTTTCAAAGGCGTGGATGAGCACAACTTCTCCCCCAACGTCACCATGTCCCGCAGTATGTTTGTGACCGTCCTGTACCGGATGTGCCGGGAGGTTTCCACAGATTATCCCGCCACCGGTTTCCCGGATGTCCCCCAGGGGGACTGGTTCACAGATGCCGCCAACTGGGGCGTTGCCAACGGACTGATCCACGGTACCGATCAGGGCACCTTCTGTCCGGAGGATCCCATCACCCGGGAGCAAATCTGCAAGCTGGTCTGTCTGTATTGCAGCTACATGGGTTTCACCCTGCCCGTCAATACCGCCATCCCCACCTTCCCCGACAGCGACACTGTCAGCGAATACGCCCGTGAGTATGTGGATCTGTGCCTTGGAGCCGGACTGATCAACGGCTGCGGTGACGGAACGCTGAATCCCGGCGGTCAGGCAACCCGTGCAGAGGTCGCCACCATTCTCCAGCGTCTGGGACTGCTGATGGAGAATGCAGGGTATGTGATCGGCCCTGGTAACCCCAGCGAGGACTGGCGGATGATTCTTGTTAACCGGTGGAATCCCATGCCTGAGGGCTACGCAGACGCTCTGGAACTGACATACATCTCCAGCACCGAACGGATTGACTCCCGCATCTACGCCGATTACAGTGCCATGGTCGCCGCCATGACCGCCGACGGCCTCAGTCCCTATATCAATTCCGGCTTCCGTACCCGGTCGATTCAGGAATATCTGTATGCAAACCAGATCAACAAATTCCTCAGCTACGGCTATTCCAGAGCCGATGCGGAAATTCTGGCCCAGCAGTGGGTCGCCGTTCCCGGCACCAGTGAGCACGAGGTCGGTCTGGCCATTGACTTTAATATGTACATGAGTAATTCCGACGCTGTACATAGCTGGCTTCAGACCTATGGCCCGGAATACGGCTTTATCTACCGGTATCAGCCGGACAAGACGGAGGCCACCGGAATCAATCCGGAAGCCTGGCACTTCCGTTATGTGGGACGGGATAACGCCATCCGCATTACTGAATCCGGTCTGTGCCTCGAAGAATATCTGGAGCGCTTCTCCTGACCCTTACCCCGTGGAATCTTGCAGGATTCCACGGGGTTTCTTTCATTTTTTGGAGATTTTATTTGCGAATTTCACGATTTACACAGATAAACATCATCTTTTTTTCATATTTCGCCAAATTTATTTCTTTCAGTCTTTTTGTCTTGACAATCCCCCCCTATTTCTTATAATTATTCTATCCGTGTCACAATGGCAGAATTCTCTGCCGGACGGCACGAAAATTTTTATGTAAATGGGGGAGGATAAATGGCAAAAGAACTCATTCGTCTCCAGAACGTCTGCATGACCTTCGAAGACGGCGAACAGGTACTCAAATCCATCGATCTCACAATTAACGACAGCGAATTTCTGACACTTCTGGGGCCCAGTGGCTGCGGAAAAACCACAACGCTGCGAATTATCGGCGGATTTCAGACACCCACATCCGGAGACGTTTTTTTTGACGGTAAGCGCATTAACGATGTTCCCCCTTACCGCCGCAAGATCAACACCGTATTCCAGAAATACGCGCTGTTCCCGCATCTTGACGTTTATGACAACATTGCCTTTGGCCTGCGGGTTTCCAAGCTTCCTGAGGACGAAGTGGACCGTCGTGTGACGGAAATGCTGGAAGTTGTCAGTCTCAAAGGATTTCAAAATAGAAAGGTCACCTCTCTCTCCGGTGGCCAGCAGCAGCGTGTTGCCATCGCCCGGGCGCTGGTGAACAAGCCCAAGGTTCTTCTTCTGGACGAGCCTCTGGGCGCACTGGATCTGCGTCTGAGAAAGGACATGCAGACCGAGCTGAAGCGCATTCAGCAGGAGATCGGCATCACCTTCATCTATGTCACCCACGATCAGGAAGAGGCTCTGGCCATGAGTGATACCGTGGTGGTCATGGATAAGGGCTGCATCCAGCAGATCGGCTCTCCTGTGGATATTTATAACGAACCCCAAAACGCCTTCGTTGCAGACTTTATCGGTGAGAGTAATATTCTTGACGGTATCATGCGGAAGGACTTCGAGGTGGAATTCTTCGGCCATCGCTACCGCTGCCTGGATAAGGGCTTCGGCAGAAACGAGCCTGTGGACGTGGTTATCCGTCCCGAGGATATTGACATTGTACCTCCCTCCGACCAGTACCTCACCGCCACAGTTTCCAACGTCATTTTCAAGGGCACCTTCTATGACACCTTCGTGGATGTAGAGGGCTTCATGTGGCTTGTTCAGACCACAGACTACCACGAGGTAGGCAAGGTGGTGGGCATCAGTCTGGATCCCGATGCCATTCATGTCATGAAGAAGAGTGCCTACTCCGAGCAGTTCGGCGATTACAGTTCTTACAGCGCCGAGTATGACGAAATGGAGGAAGATGCGGAGGGCGAAGGAAATGAAGAATAAATCCCTTGCTTTCCCCTATCTGATCTGGATGGTGATCTTCACCCTGGTTCCCCTGGGGATCATGATCTATTTCGCCTTTACCGATTCTGTAACAGGTGCCTTCACCCTGAAGAACCTGACTCCCATCGGCACTTATCTTCCTATTTTTATCCGTTCCATCGGTCTGGCCGCCATCGCCGCTCTGATCTGCCTGATTATCGGTTATCCCGTGGCCTACTGCATTGCCACCGTCAGTGAGTCCTGGCGTCGTTTTCTGTCCATGCTGATCATGCTCCCCATGTGCATGAGTTTCCTGCTCCGCACCCTGGCATGGGTCACCATGCTGGAGGACACCGGCCTGATCAATCAGTTTCTTGGAAACTTTGGGATCGAACCGCTGCCGCTGCTGCGGAATAACGGCGCAGTGGTTCTGGGCATGGTATATAACTATCTGCCCTATATGATCACCCCTCTCTATACGGTAATCATGAAGATCGACCCCCGGCTTGAGGAGGCCGCTCAGGATCTGGGCTGCAGCCACAGCCAGGTATTCCGCCGAGTCACCCTGCCCCTGTCTATTCCGGGCATTGTATCCGGTGTTACCATGGTGTTCGTCCCCGCCGTCTCCACCTTCTACATCTCTCAGAAGATGGGTGGCCCCGGCACCATACTCATTGGCGACGTGATCGAGAGCCAGTTCAAAACCGCCTACAACCCCAATCTGGGCGCAGCCCTGAGTCTGGTGCTGATGGTAATGGTACTCATCTGCATAGGTGTTATGAACCACTTCTCTGACGAAGACGACGAGGAGGCGATCATTACACCATGAAAAAGTTTACCCGTGTTTTCACCGTTATTGTGTTTCTGTTCCTGTATATGCCCATGATCGTTCTGGCTGTTGCTTCCTTCAACACCGGCCATGACGTGGCGAACTGGCAGGGCTTCACCCTTGGTCAGTACGGCGAGCTGTTCCGGGACAACACCCTTCTGCCCCTTCTGGCCAACTCCGTTTTGCTTGCGGTGATCGCAGCTGTGATCGCCACGATTCTCGGCTCCATGGCCGCAATCGGCATTCACAGCATGAACCGCCGTTCCAAAGCGCTGGCCATGACCCTTACCAATATCCCCATGACCAACCCAGATATTGTCACCGGTGTCTCTCTGGCACTGCTGTTCGCCTTTGCAGGGGTCATGCTGAAGAAGAACAACATTATGGGCTTTGGTACCCTGCTGATCGCCCATATCACCTTTGACATGCCCTATGTAATCCTGTCCGTAATGCCCAAACTGACCCAGATGGATCCGGACCTGCAGGAGGCAGCGCTGGATCTGGGCTGCACCCCTGTACAGGCATTTTTCAAGGTGGTCATTCATGAGATTCTTCCGGGTATCATTTCCGGCGGCATCATGGCCTTTACCATGAGTCTGGACGATTTTGTGATTTCCTACTTCGTCTACGGCCCCGGCTTTGTGACCCTTCCGGTAGAGATCTACAACTACACCAAAAAGCCCCTCCATCCCAAAATCTACGCTCTGTTCACCCTGATGTTCCTGGCCATTCTGGTGCTGATGATTCTGATGAATCTGCTTCAGTCCAGAGATGCCACCCGCCGTCTGAATCAGCGCAGTGCCCGGAGAAAGGGGGCCGCACAGTGAAAAGAAGAATGCTTTCCCTGACACTGGTGCTGGTACTGATGCTCTCCCTCTGTCCCGTGTCTGTCCATGCGGCAAACGCCCCGGTGACCATCAACGTGTACAACTGGGGGCAGTATATTTCCGACGGTACCGACGGTTTCATTGATGTAAACGCCGCCTTCACCGAGGCAACCGGGATCGAGGTCAATTATATGACCTTTGACACCAACGAAAGCCTTTATACCAAGCTGAAAACCGGTGGCTCCACCTATGACGTGATCATCCCCTCCGACTATATGGCAGGTCGGCTCATTGCCGAGGGCATGGTTCAGAAGATCAACTTCGACAACATTCCCAACTACCAGTATATTGACGAGGGCTACAAGAACACCGCCTACGACCCTGACAACGAATACACCATTCCCTACACCTTCGGCACCGTTGGTGTAATCTACAACAAGAAGTATGTTGCGGAGGAGGATGTTGGTGGCTGGGATCTGCTCTGGAATACCAAGTATGCCGGTAAGATTCTGATGTTCGACAACAACCGGGATGCCTTTGCCATTGCAGAGTCCTCTCTGGGCTACTCCTACAACACCACCGACGAAACCGAGCTGCGCTCCGCTGCGGAATTGCTTTCCCGACAGAAGCCTGTGGTGCAGAGCTATGTCATGGACCAGATTTTCGACAAAATGGTTCGTGAGGAGGCGTGGATCGCCCCCTACTACGCCGGTGACTACCTCACCATGCTGGACGACAACGAGGATCTGGGCTTCTACTTCCCGGAAGAGGGCTTCAACCTGTTCATCGACTGCTTCTGTATTCCCACCAGCAGCCAGAACAAGGATGCTGCCGAAGCCTACATCAACTTCCTGCTGGATCCTGAGATCTGTGGCCAGAATCTGGACTATCTGGGCTATTCCGCACCCGAAAGTGCTGCAAAGGAATATATGGACCTTGAGATGGCCGCCAGCCCTGTCGCCTACCCCAGTGAGGAGACCCTCGCCCGCAGCGAAAGCTTCCTCCACTACCCCGAGGAGACCTCGCAGCTGCTGGATTCCCTGTGGCTTCAGGTCAAAACCGGTAATAATGACGACACCGCCATGACCGTGGTCACCCTGGTGTTCTTCTCGTTGCTGATTCTGATTCCCTCTGTTTATTCCATCCGAAAAAAACGGAGAAAGGCCAGAAGATGCCGTTCCATTACCCAATAAAATGCTTCCGGCGCACTGCGAAAGCAGTGCGCCGGTTTTTTAGCTTCGTTCCATTAAAAATGCACTGGGTGTTTTTCCTTCCAGGCGTTTAAAGGCTCGTAAAGGAAAGGGTGATGTGGTACATCAGAGTTCCCATGGCACCGCACCTCTTAGCGAATACGACAGCTTCTGTGAGACCATTCGTTCCATGAGAATTGATGAACTGATCTCTCAGGATTGTCTGAATCGTTATAACGCAAGATAATTACGCCCCATCTTCGTCCCCGGTGAAAGTTTACGCTTTCACCGGGGAACTTTTCCACCACCGGCATATATTGTTTGACATCTAACTAAAAATGCTATACAATGAAACCATCTCACATCAACTGGAGGGGTCTACATGACTGAAACAATGATCAAATCCTTCGATGGCACCAACCTGTACATGAAAAAGGAAACCGCACCGGATAACAAAGCCGTGGTTGTGATCGTGCATGGTCTTTGTGAGCATCAGGGGCGCTACGACTATTTTGCGGAAAAGCTCCACGCTGCCGGTTATGGCACCTACCGGTTCGATCACCGGGGTCACGGACGTTCTCAGGGAGATGTCCCCAGCTACACCAGCTACCACGAAATTCTGGACGATACCAATGTGATCGTGGATATGGCCATCGCTGAAAATCCTGACATCCCGGTTTATCTGCTGGGACACAGCATGGGCGGTTTTGCAGTTTCTCTGTACGGCGCAAAGTATCCGGATAAAAAACTTCGGGGCATTATCACCAGTGGTGCCGCTGTTGTTGACACCATCGGCCTATTCGCCGGCGCACCGGATGGGCTCGATCCGACCACAGAGCTTCCCAATGAGCTTGGAAGCGGTGTTTGCTCTGTTCAGGAGGTTGTGGACTGGTACGGCAAGGATCCCTATAACAAAAAGACCTATACCGTTGGTCTGGTATACGCATTGAAGGAAGGTCAGAAGTGGTTTAAAGAAGCCATGAAGGACTTCCGTTATCCCGTATTCATGACCCACGGCCAGAACGACGGTCTGGTGGGCATGGACGACAGTGTGATCTTCTTCCGGAATGCCGCCTCTCAGGACAAGCAGCTGAAGATCTACGGAAACCTCTTCCACGAGATCCTTAACGAATACTGCAAAGATCAGGTAATTGCCGATATGATTGCCTGGATGGATACCAGACTCTAATCAGAGACGCTTGCGGGCAGAGAGCCAAAACGGTTCTCTGCCCGTTTTGTAATATCCACACCCGAAAATGATTGCAACGCAAGGAAAAATATGATAGAATATGTTGCTGTATTTACACCGCCCGCCCCCGGGCAGAAGTTTCAATCTGTATAAGCACCCAATAAAGGAGAAATAGATCTATGAAATTAGGTATCGTCGGGCTTCCCAACGTGGGAAAAAGCACCCTATTCAATGCCATTACCAACGCCGGCGCTGAAGCCGCCAACTATCCCTTCTGCACCATCGATCCCAACGTGGGCATGGTCACCGTCCCGGACGAGCGTCTGGAGGGACTGCGGGATATGTACAGCCCCAAAAAATTTACCCCCGCTGTTATCGAGTTTGTTGACATTGCAGGTCTGGTAAAGGGCGCCTCCAAGGGCGAGGGTCTGGGCAACAAGTTTCTGTCCAACATTCGTTCCACTGATGCCATTGTCCACGTGGTGCGCTGCTTCGAGGACAGCAACATCACCCATGTGGAAGGCAGCACTGACCCCCTCCGTGATATTGACATTATCAATCTGGAACTGGTCATGGCCGACATTGAGATGGTGGAGCGCCGTATTGACAAGGCAAAAAAGGCCGCCAAGGGCGACAAGAAATATCTCCAGGAGGCCGAGATCTTCGAGGGTCTGCTGGAGCACCTGAACGAGGGCAAGACTGCCCGCACCTACGAGTGCTCTGACGAGGATATGGCTGTGCTTCAGACCTCTGATCTGCTGAGCCTGAAGTCTGTGATCTACGCCGCCAATCTGGGTGAGGATGAATACACCGATCCCGCCTCCAACCCCCATTACGGGAAGGTCGCCGCTCTGGCCGCCAGCGAAAATGCTCAGGTACTGCCCATCTGCGCCAAACTGGAAGCAGACATTGCCGAACTGGGCGATGATGAAGAAAAGAAAATGTTCATGGAAGAGCTGGGCATTGAGGAGAGCGGTCTGGACAAGCTGATCAAGTGCTCCTATGACCTGCTGGGTCTCATGTCCTTCCTGACCGCCGGCAGTGATGAATGCCGGGCATGGACCATTAAGAAGGGCACAAAGGCACCTCAGGCTGCCGGTAAGATCCACTCTGATTTTGAGCGTGGCTTTATCCGCGCCGAGGTCATCGCATATCAGGATCTGAAAGAATGTGGCACTCTGGCCGCCGCCCGTGCCAAGGGTCTGGTACGTTCCGAAGGAAAAGAGTATGTCATGCAGGACGGCGACGTAGTCAACTTCCTGTTCAACGTATAATTGTCATATTGTCCCTCCCTGCTGCATAGGTTCTACCATGTAACAGGGAGGGACAACTTATGTTCAGACGAATCATCCTGATTTTCACGGCAGCCACCATGCTCGCCGTCAGCTGCTTTGCCGCACCGGAGGTAGATGCCCCCAGCTGTCTTTTGATGGACGCAGCCACAGGCACCATTCTTTACGAAAAGAATCCCGACGAACCGCTGGCGCCTGCCAGTGTCACCAAGGTCATGACCCTGCTGCTGGTGATGGAGGCAGTTGAGCGTGGGCAGCTGGGATGGGAGGATACGATTACCGCCTCTGCCAGTGCCGCTGCCAAGGGTGGCAGTCAGGTATATCTGGAGGAAGGGGAGCAAATGCCCCTCCACGAAATGATAAAATGCGTGGTGGTATCCTCCGCCAATGATTGCGCCACCGCTCTGGCCGAGGCTGTTTCCGGCAGCGAAACGGAATTTGTGGAACTGATGAACCGCCGGGCAAAGGAGCTTGGTATGAACGGCACACATTTTGCGAATTGCACCGGTCTTGACGACAATGCCGGCCCTGACGTACACTATACCACAGCCAGAGACATTGCGGTTATGAGTCAGGAGCTGCTCCGGCATGACAAGATCCGGGAATTCACCACCATCTGGATGGACACCATCCGGGACGGCACCTTTGGTCTCAGCAACACCAACAAACTGGTTCGGTTTTATCAGGGCACCACAGGTCTGAAAACCGGATTCACCTCCTCCGCTGGGTACTGCATGTCTGCCACAGCCATTCGGGAGGACATGGAGCTGATTGCGGTAGTCATGCATTGCAGTACAAGCACCCAGCGGTTTGAATCCGCCAAAGCGCTGCTGGACTACGGCTTCGCCTCATACACCCTTCTGGATCCACTTGCGGACACCACCATTTCCCCGGTTGCGGTGGAACTGGGGCAGCAGGAGACCATTATTCCCGTTCCGGAATCTACTGCCCCCCTGCTTCTTGAAAAGTCCCGGATCGGTTCTGTCAGCTGTGAGGTTCAGCTGTCCCCACTGGTCAGCGCCCCCGTGCTTCAGGGGCAGACCCTTGGCTCCGTGATCGTCCGCAGTGGGGATCAGGTGATTGGAGAAGTCCCGCTGGTTGCAGCCGAGGCTGTTCCGCGGCTCACCTGGGGACAGCTGTTTTTCCGGCTGCTAAACCGGCTTTGGATGGGAGAATAATACAAAACCATCTTGCTTTTTTTCCTGTAATCCGTTAAGATAGTGATTACTTATACCAAACATTCCAACAAGAAAGATGTGACGATTATGATCGAAACTGATATTTCCAACATCTGGGGTTCTATTGAATTCAAAAACCTTATGGCCATGGAGTCCCGTCTCAGTGCCGCACACACCACGCTCTCCGAGGGAACCGGCGCAGGCAACGACTATCTGGGATGGTACCATCTCCCCACCGGAACCACCGAGAGCCAGCTGGATGCCATCCAGAATGCCGCAAACAAGATCCGCCGGGATTCCAAGGCCCTGGTGGTCATCGGTATCGGAGGCAGCTATCTGGGTGCACGGGCAGCCATTGAATTCATCAACGGCTGCATGCACAACGACACAGATCCGGTAAAGATTTATTTTGCCGGCAATCATCTGTCTACCCGGGCGCTGAACGACCTGCTTGCCAGACTGGAGAACGTGGATTTCTCTATCAACATTGTGTCCAAGTCCGGCTCCACCCTGGAGACCGCCATTGCAGCCAGAATGTTCCGCTGGCTGCTGAACCGGAAATACGGCCCGGAGAAGGCAAAGGAACGGATTTATATCACCACAGACCCCCACAAGGGCAAGCTCCGTGCGCTGACCACAGAGGAGGGCTATGCGAACTTCCCCATTCCTTCCGACGTAGGCGGACGTTACAGCGTCTTTACCGCCTGTGGCCTGCTTCCCATGGCCGTTGCCGGGATCGACATTCGTTCCGTCATGGCCGGTGCCCGTCAGGCAGAGCTGGAGCTGGATGTACGCAGCATGGAGAACCCCGCGTGGCTTTACGCCGGCGCCCGGAATCTTCTGTATGAAAACGGGAAGAAGATCGAAATGCTGGTCAGCTATGAGCCGGACTGTGAATACTTCGCCCGCTGGTGGCAGCAGCTGTTTGGCGAGAGCGAGGGCAAGGACGGCAAGGCGATTTTCCCCGCATTTGCCCAGTACTCCACCGACCTCCACTCCATGGGTCAGCTGGTACAGCAGGGTGAACGGAACATGTTTGAGACCGTACTGCGTTTCCAGCCCGATGACCGGGAGATCGCCGTTGAGCTTGACTGGAAGAACATTGACGACCTGAACTATCTGGCCGGAAAGTCTGTATCTTATGTGGAGGAAAACGCCTATCATGGTGTTGTGGCAGCCCATGTGGACGGTGGCGTTCCCAACATTGTACTAAAGTGCGGTGCCATGAATCCCAGAACGCTGGGCTATCTGATGTACTTCTTCCAGCTCGCCTGCGGACTGAGCGCATATGTCCTCGGGGTCAACCCCTTTGACCAGCCCGGTGTGGAAACCTACAAGAAAAACATGATGACAAATCTGGGGCGGTAATGCTGGTTTTTCCTGTATTTTCAATACCTTCGGCAATTCAAACATAAAAAACAGTATTTTTCACAAAAATCAGTTGAAAAACACAGACAAAAATGTTACTATATCACCATCACCACAGTCGGAACGTTCCGACATAACGAAAGGGGTAATCATCATGGTTAAGGTTATTATGGGCTTAATGGGCTCCGGTAAGACCAAGCAGATGGTTGAGAAGATCAACGCCGCCGTTGACAGTGAAGCCGGCCACGTTGTCTGCATCGAAAAGGGTTCCAAGCTGGTTTATGACATTAAGTCCAGCGTTCGTTTGGTGGAAGCCAGCGACTATCCCATCGGTGGATATAACTATCTCAAGGGCTTTGTCAGCGGTCTCCACGCCGGCGATTATGATATTACACACATCTTTATTGACAGCCTGTACAAGATTTCCGTGTGCAACGACAGCGCAGAAACCGAGGCTTTCCTTGCATGGTGTGACGAGTTCGGTAAGGCCAACAAGATTGACTTTACCATCTCCATTTCTGCTGACGTAAGCACTGCCACCGACGGCATTAAGAAATTCTTCTAAAATAACATTTTCCGCCCGGCTTTTGCCGGGCGGTTTTTTTCTTTTCAGGGCACAGTCCAAACACTCATAAAATAAGATTCACAAGCAGGCAGCCCAGCAGCCCCACCGCCGTGGGA
>CAZFGL010000024.1:0-21812 GCA_964518645.1 uncultured Oscillospiraceae bacterium
AAGGTAAACCGTGTGGAGCTGAAGAACATCCTGCCTCCCACGGATATCCAGAACTCCATGGAGAAGCAGATGAAGGCTGAGCGTGAACGTCGTCAGAACATTCTTCAGGCCGAAGGCACCAAGCAGTCCGCCATCCTTGTGGCACAGGGCGAAAAGGAAGCCGCAGTGCTTCGGGCCGACGCTGAAAAGCAGGCTGCCATTCTCCGGGCTGAAGGTGAGGCACAGGCAATCCTGGCCGTCCAGAAGGCTCTGGCGGACTCTCTGAAGCTTTTGAATGAAGCCTACCCCAACGATCAGGTCATCAAACTCAAGGCACTTGAGACCATGCAGAAGGTTGCAGACGGCAAGGCTACCAAGATCATTATTCCCTCGGAGATACAGGGCCTGGCCGGTCTGGCGGAGGGTATCGTGGAAACGGTTAAGAAGGATTAATGGTCTGGAATCACGATGGATTTGTGAAAACCTGTACCAGAACCAATGGCCAGAACTTAATCGACCCGGAATAAGAATCTTCTGGCGAAGCTTCCTGAACAGACGAAGTCCGCTGCCCTTTCGGGCAGCGGACTTTTGGCGTGTGGAGAAGCTTATCAGGTTTTTTTTACAAAGGTTTCCCGGCAGGAGGGACATGTGATTTTGATCTTTCCCTTCCCTTTGGGGACACGAACCTGAGTTTTGCAGTTGGGGCAGCGGAAATAGCAATGGGTCTTTCTGCCCTTGATCCGGGCAAAGAACTGGGTGAATTTCCGATTCTCCTCATAGCGCTGGTTCGTATTCCGGGAGAACACACGGAACAGAGCCAGAAGCATGGGAATGTTGGCAAGGAAGGAGAGAATGCTGAGTCCGGCGATACTGCCGATCAGATTCAGTACCACTGCAAGAATACAAAGAAACCACGCAAGCGTGTCAACGCCGTTGCGACCTGCCATAAAGCCGCGGATGGCGTTACCAAAGCGCTGAAACATAAATGGATCACCTCTTATTAATTGACCCTATTATAACGGAGGGAAACCGGCTTCGCAATGGGGGCGGGGGATTGTTTAAAGATTGTTTACGAATTCAAATGTTATGCATGGGCAGCCGATAAAAAAAGTGTGTACATTTTTCGTTTCTCCGTTATAATAGGAGTGAAAATGAACACAAAGGTGATTTAATATGAAATTTGCCATTTATACACTGGGCTGCAAAGTGAATCAGTATGAGTCTCAGGCACTGGAAAAGGAACTGGTGGCACGGGGCTATGAGGAGGGGCGTTTTGACGAGCCCTGCGATCTTTATATTGTCAACACCTGTACCGTGACTGCGGTCAGTGATAAAAAGTCCAGAAATCTTCTGCGTCGGGCAAGAAAGCTGAATCCGGAGGCCGTGATCGGTGTCTGTGGGTGCTATGCGCAGGTGAGCCCTGAAGAGGTGGCAGCGCTGGATGTGGACGTGGTAGGTGGCACCGGTGACCGGGGGACGTTTATCCAGCGGATGGAGGATTTTCGTCAGGAACGGATCCAGTCTGTGCAGGTGGACAATGCCCTGCGCCGCCGGGAATTTGAAGTGTTGGAGCCGGGCGGACTTGGTGCCCGTACCCGGGCCATGCTGAAGGTGGAGGATGGCTGCGTCAACTTCTGTACTTACTGCATTATCCCTTACGCACGGGGGCCGATCCGCTCACTGCCGCTGGATACTGCGGTGGAACAGGCACAGCAGCTCCGGGCGCAGGGGTATCGGGAAGTGGTGCTGGCAGGTATTGAGATTTCCTCCTGGGGGCTTGATCTGAAAAATGGGCAGAAACCTCAGGATCTGATCCTGGCAATCTGCCGGGGTGTACCGGAGATGCGAGTGCGTCTGGGATCTCTGGAGCCGAGAACCATCGACCGGGAATTCTGTGAGCTGCTGAAAAATGAAAAGAATCTCTGTCCCCAGTTCCATCTGTCATTGCAGAGCGGTTGTGACGCGACTTTGCAGCGGATGCGCCGGAAGTATAACACCGCCCGGTATCTGGAGAGCTGTGCGCTGCTCCGGGAATATTTCCCCGACTGCTCCATTACCACAGATCTGATCGTGGGATTCCCGCAGGAGACAGAGGAGGAATTCTCTCAAACGCTGGACTTCCTGAGAAAGGCAGATTTTGCTGCCATGCATATTTTCCCCTATTCCCGCCGGGAGGGGACGCCTGCGGCCAGTATGTCCGGCCAGATCCTGCAAAAGGAGAAGGAACACCGTGCTGCTCGTGCAGCGGAGGTGGAACTGGAACTCCGGAAGAGGTACGAAGGGAAATTTGTAGGCCGGCAGGTTCAGGTGCTCTTTGAACAGCAGGATGAAAAGGGATTCTGGACGGGCCACACCCCCAACTATATTCTGGTGGAAGCGCCGGGGACAGATCTCCACAACCGGATCCTGACCGTAGAGATCACCGGTCAGACGGAAAAGGGACTGGAAGGCCGGGGTGTGGAGTAAGGAATCGGCTGATTTGTGCATCATTCATAGATTATTCACGCATTACATTGTACTTTTGTGCTATAATGTCCTTGAAGGAGGGCCTTGCCCATATGAATGTGTTATTTTTTCTGACCCATAAGTCCAATTGTACATATATCTATGACGATTTTTCCATTCGTCAGGCGCTGGAACGTATGGAACAGAGCCGGTATGCCACTATCCCGATTTTAAAGCGCAGCGGTGAGTATGTGGGGACGATCTCCGAGGGGGATCTGCTCTGGGCCATTAAAAACAGCTATATGATGAACATGAAGGAAGCCGAGGGGCGCCCGGTAATGGAGGTAAAGCGCCGGAAGGATTATCTTCCGGTGACGGTTACAACCACCCCGCGGGAGCTTCTGGCCATGGCTCTGGAGCAGAACTTTGTCCCCATGGTGGACGACCGCAACACCTTTATCGGTCTGGTGACCCGTCAGAAAATCATGCAGTACTGCCTTGAAAGCTATCTATCAAGGCTGGATGCGGAAATATCCTGAGGGTGGCCATGAACGGAAAACGGGTTGCCGCCTGCGGCATGATGGCGGCGGTTTGTGTGGTGATACTCCTGCTGGGGGCAGTGCTGGAACTGGGGATTTACGCCGCTCCCATGTTCGCGGGGCTGTGTCTGGTGCCCATGGGAGAGAAGTGGGGCAGAAAGTATCAGTGTATGCTTTGGGTGTCGGTGAGCATTCTGGGGTTCCTGCTGGTGCCGAACGGAGAAGAAAACCTGATGTTTGCGGGACTGTTTGGCTGGTACCCCATTTTACAGCCAACCCTGCAAAAGCTGCCCGGGGTTCTGCGGATCCCGGCGAAGCTGCTGATTTTTAATGGGGCAGTGGTAGCTGTGGAGGCAGTGACCATATTTGTTCTGGGACTGGGGGAGACCATGAGTCTCTGGCTGGTTCTGGGACTGCTGGCCATGGGGAATGTATCCTTCTGGCTGTATGATTTTGTGATTCCCAGAACGGATGTGCTGCTTCGGCGGCTGAAAATCGTAATACAAAAATAATGCAAAGGGGTGCAGATCTGTCGATCTGCACCCCTTACAGGTTTTATGGGATTGTCAGTGGTTGCCACAGCCGTGGGAGCCACAGGAGCCACCCTCGTGATGGTGCTCACCGTGGTGGTTGCACTGTACATCCGGGTTGTAGGCCAGGTTCCCGGCCAGAAGTGCCTCTACCGCTGCATCCGCATCGCCGGACACGCCACCGAAGAGCTGGATTCCTGCGTTTCTCAGGGCTGCCTGTGCGCCGCCACCGATACCGCCGCAGATGAGCACCTGTGCGCCCAGCGTACCTAGTACGCCAGCCAGAGCGCCGTGCCCCTGACCGCCGGTGCCGACCACCTGAGAGGAAAGAATTTTCCCGTCCTGAACATCATAGACCTTGAATTCGCTGGTGTGGCCGAAATGCTGGAAGATCTGGCCGTTTTCATATGTGACTGCGATTCTCATGTATATAATCTCCTTTCGGTTATTTACTGAATATGGGTGATATTCCTGGCGATGGCCTCACCCAGATTTTTGCGGTAAAAATCATAATACTCCTCAAAGGTCATGTCGCAGCCACTGGTGAGCAGCTCCATCTCCACACCGAAGAGGATAATATTGACGCCCACAGCACGCATGCCGTTCCGGAGGTAGAATTTCTTCCGGCGGACACGGTCCTGATAATTGTCGGCGGTCTCGTCTGCGATTTCAATTTCGCCAAATACGTCCTGATCCGGATACTGTGTCAGAATCATGGACAGGATCTGACTGCCGTAGCCTTTGCTGCGGCTCTTTTTTGTGACTGCAAAGTAGTCCAGCAGGACTTTGCCCTTTCCATCCTTGACAGTGGTGGCCAGTGCCACAAATTCGCCGCCGTCGGTGAAATACCATACATCAGTCCGTCCTTTTTTCTGCATGGAGCGGATCATACTGATGGGCTTACGCTCAGACCGGGGGAAGGCAGAGCGGTAAAGAGAACAAACGTTGAGCCATTGACCCAGAGTGTGGGTCTGCTGAATTTCCATGATATGCGTCCTTTCTTCGTATACTGTCTTTTAGTATACCACGAAGTGAACCTATTTGCCAGAGCAATCATAGAAATATCAGGATAATTCCGGTTTGCCCGGATTTTTCCTGATAAAAAAGCCGGGCAGGAAGAATGACTCCTGTCCGGCGGGGGATTTATGCCTTTGTGGGGAGAACCACAGAGAATTCACACTCCTGGAAGATGTTCCCGTCCATGTCCTCGCACCAGACGGTGAGCATGACCAGATGGTCGCCGGTGTCCTCTTCGATCCACTTGTCGGTGACATAGCCGTGGACCAGTGCGCAGTCCGGCCCCTGACCGTGGGTAGACATGAATCTGCCCTGCTCCTTCAGATAGGGAACCTTCAGCAGCCAGCTCTCCCGGAAATGCCCCTCGGGGAAGTGGTTGAACCGTTTTTCCTCCGGGTAGTCATTGACCATTCTCCAGCCCATCTTGCGGATCTGTCCATCGTCGCCCATCCAGTTGGTGACCAGACGGCGACAGAAATCACGGCCCACAAAGTTCAGGAAGTGAGTGCGCTGGGATTCCGGCAGGTAGATGACGCCGTCCTCACGCTTCTGGAACCGGCGTTCCACACGTTTGCCCATGACAAAATCACGGACGGTGTCACCGGCGATGGCACCCACGGTGTGATGGGTTCCGGTGTAACGGCGGGCGTCATAGTCGGTGACCGGGGACTCACAGGTCATGGGGGGCTCGTCACCGATCGCTACGTCCTCCCAGTACAGGGTGTCCTTGCCCCGCACCACTTCATGGCTCCAGATGTCCTTCATCTTGTCCCAGTCTGCATCGGTGTAGACGTGGGCGGGACGCTCATACCGGGGAGCGTGCCCCTTCTTCATGGCTTCCTTCATACGCCATTCCACCAGCTCCTGACGGCTCATCTGGTGGCCGTCTGCAAATTTGGAGAGGAAGCAGGGCCAGTGCATCACGGCCTGGCAGACCAGCTCATCCCGCTGGTTGTACATGTTGGTGGTGATACAGGTGACGAAGAAACGGGTGGTGGAGCCGTCCACGGTCAGATCGGTATAGCTCTGGCCGACGATCTCGGAATGGAAGGAGTCGCCGGAGAAACTGGGCTTATAATAATACAGCTCAAAGTCATAGCCGTCGCCCACATAGCAGTCCTCATCGGGGGGCGGGCACTCAAAGCCCAGCTCACCGGGGAGGGGACTCATTCCCATGGGCTCACGCATGCCGGGGAGTACCGGAACGTCCCCCCAGCGGGTATTTTTTGCATAGTTATAATCGAAATAGAGGGGGTTATAGGGATCCCAGCCCTTGGCGTAGTAGTACATCTCGTAACCGGATACCACGTCGAAATCCTTGGGCTGTGCTTTGGGCGGCATAGGGGGCATGGGGGATTTATACTGAAGGCTGACCCATGCGTCCAGAGCTGCCTGCTCCTCAGGGGTATATACACCCCGCTGGAATTTTACAAGTTCACTCATAAACAAGCTCCTCTCAGGTAATATCAGTTCGATATAAAACCATTATAGAAGGGAAATTCGGCGGTGACAACTGTCGATCTGTCCACCCTGTGACCATATGGGATAAAAACGTTGCCGCCTCCACCCGATGGGGCAGAGGCGGCAAAAATCATTAAAATGCTTCAGTTTCCAGAACGGTCTCCCCGATGGTGACCGTATAAGTTTCACCCTTTACAAGGCGGGGACAGATGCAAATCAGCAGTGCATAATCATTGACCGGGGTGATGCTGATGATCTCGTTCCCCTCACTGTCGGAGACGATCAGTGTGGATTCCGCAGCCTGATTTCCGGTGCGCAGAAAGAGCTGACCGTGCTCAGATTCTCCAAAATACTGGGCCATCATGGTGGAGCCGGTGCCGATGAACACGGCGTCACCGCTGATGGTGGCAGTGTTGTCGTAATCCAGAATGGAGGTGTCACCCCAGGTGGGGCCATTGATGATGATGGTGCCCCCGGTGATCTCAATGGTGCCGTTGGCGTCAATGTTATCCCCTGAGGCATTGATGGTGATGATGCCACCGGTGATCAAAAGACTGGCGTTGCCACCCATCATGCCAGGGCCACCGGGAGGACCTCCAAATCCACCGCCGGGGCCTCCCCCGGGAAAGCCGTCGCTGAGAGTTATCAGCACGGCGGTATCGGCTGTGGCAGTTGTAAATTCAAGGGTGGGCTCACTGCTGAGCCCATCGCCGAAAAAGTCCTCCATACTGCCGCCGGCGGCATTGATGCCGTCATCGGTAGAAACCAGAGAAATCTGGCCTCCGGAGATGGTAATATTCAATCCTTCCAGCCCTTCATAGCTGGTGGAGACACCGATCACGCCGTCCTCCACGTTCAGATCCTCGTCTGCGTGTACACCGTCGTCACCGGAGGCAATGTCAAAGGTGCCACCGGTAATGGTTACAGAGGCGTTGGAGTGGATGCCGTCATCCTCTGCATCGATGGTAAAGGTGCCGCCGGAGATGGTCACATTGCCTGCGGCCTTGATGCCCTTGGTGCTGGTGGACTCTTCTTCTGTGGTCTCACCGGAGCTGCCGGGAGGGCCGAAGGGGAAGCCACCGCCCTGATGTGCAGGAGCATTGGCGCTGCCTACACCGGAGACGATTTCAAAGGCGCCGTCCAGTATTTCCACATAGCTCTCGCCACTGATGCCGTCGCCGGTGGCGGTGATCTGGAAGAGACCGCCCTTGATAAAGACAAAGCCCAGGGTGGGATCGTCGTTGTTCTTGGCGTGAATGCCGTCCTTGCCGGCCGTCAGCGCAAAGGTGCCCTCTGCAATGCAGATGTCATCATTGGCCGACAGAGCATGGGATGCGGCGGTGATGGTATAGTTGCCGCCGGTGATGGCCAGAGAATCCTTTGCCTCAATGCCGTGCCCACCCGGTGCGGTAATGGTCAGCTTGCCGGAGCCGTTGAGGGTCAGATCATCCTTTGCGAAAATGGCGGCATCGATGTTGTTGTCGTCAATGGGGGTGTAGCTTTCACCGCAGGAGAGGGTGTTTTCCGAACCCTCGGGCAGGGTGATGAACACCTTGTCGGCCTTGCGCACATAGATGGGGGCGGAGGTCTCACTGTGAATGTCTGCACCGTCCAGCACCAGCTGTACCTTGTCATTTTTGGTTACGTCCACAATGACCATGCCGTCATCCAGCGTGCCGGAGAGAACATAGGTACCCTCTGCCTGAATGGTGACGGTGCTGCCGGAGATGGCAACTGCATCAGAGTCGCAGGAGGCCGTATCACCGCTGAGGGTGATGGAGATGCTTTCCGCCTGATCATAGCTGCTGCGGAAATCCCGCTGGGAGAACATGCCGGAGGTATCCTCCACATATTCCTCTTCCGGTACAGATGCTGTAGTGGCCTCGGGAGACTCCTGCTGGGAGCCGGTTTCCGGGGCGGATGCTTCCTGACCTGCAACGCTGACAGCTTCCGGGACAGAGGCTTCGGCGCCGCAGCCGGAGAACAACACTGCCAGACACAGCAGCAGGGGAATCAGTGCTTTTTTCATAGAGAAAATCCTTTCTTACAGCTCGTTGACTGTGGTTTCCTGTCTGGAGACAGTGATCTCCAGATTGCCGTTCCGGCAGCGCAGCTGATCGATCATTTCCTTTTCGCTGGCATCTGCCTTCATGGTCAGATCGTAGGTGAGCCGGAACAGGCTGCCCATGTTGGTGGTTTTTACCCGAACCAGTTCCCAGCCACTGGTGTACTGATCCAGAATGTCTTCAAATACCCCGGTGTAGTCCAGATCCTCGGGGATCGTGATGTTCAGAGTTTTGTAGAGAGTGGCGTTTTTACGCACACCCAGATTCAGGGCCGTGAGGATCACGGTAAGCAGACACATGATTACAGTGAACAGCAGTGCATAGCCCAGATACCCCATGCCGGTGATCAGACCTGCGCCCATGGCAAGGAACAGCATGGTGATCTCCTTGGCGGTGCCGGGGACGGAACGGAACCGTACCAGACTGAACGCACCTGCCACGGCAACGCCGGTGCCCACGTTTCCATTGACCAGCATGATTACCACGCATACCACTGTGGGCAGCAGGATCATGGTCATGACGAAGCTTTTGGTGTAACGGGAACGGAATGTATAGCTGGCAGCCAGAATCAGACCAACGACCAGTGCACAGCCGATGCACAGAAGAAAATCACCCGGATGAATGATGGTTGCTGTTTGTGCGTCAAACAGTCCCCGGAAAAATGAGTCAAACATATGTACCTTCTCCTTCATGTTGATAGATTACTCTTTGATATGCGGTGCCGTATTTGGAAAATGAAGCTTTGTAGATATGGTTTTCGGACAGGGCATGAACCATCCACAGGGGCATGCCACCGGAGCATTTGATTTCCATGAGCACCTGATCCTCCTGAAGCAGGGGGGTTCCCCATATGGGTGCTTCCAGAGAGATGGACTCCTGACGGCAGAGAATGTTGTCGTCAAAGGTGACCCGGAAATCGTCTCCGGCCTTAGAGAAAAAGGCCTCCCGCTCATAGGTCAGGAAAACCACCGGACGGAGCGTTTCGTAATACCGCAGGAAATAATCAATTTCCCGGGAGATCTGGGTGGCGTGATCCAGACTGTGCTCCCCGGAGATCCATGCAAGGGCCTCGTCCTCAGAAAGGGGAATGCGCCGCTTGTAGACCACGTCCTGATATTTCTTTTTCAGCTCCACGAAAACGGTGCTGTGGGGGGTGGCCTGCTTGTAGCTGCGGATCCGGAGCTTTTCCTTATAAGCGGGTTTTTCGATGGAATGGCGGATCAGCCGGTAGGAGTCCGTATCATAATATATGTTCCGGATGGTGCTTCGGCCGTATTCGTCCAAAGCCATATAGGGCTCCATGGCAGCAAGAAGCCGTTCCTTCTGAGATTTGGTAATGAGATATTTGGTCTCATAACGTTCAAAGACGTTCTGATAAGCCATTAAATTACGCCCCCTTTCGGGCTGTGAATCCTCATGAACCATGTTACAGTATTACGGTGAAAAAAACAATGAGTTGTTGTGAAAAAATTCGAAATTTTTTATGGTTTCCTGTAGAAACCGAGGTTTTTGTGCATAAAATGTTGCGAGAGAACACAAATGGGGGCTGCTGGAAACAGCAGCCCCCGGCGCCGGATTTGTGAAGAAGTGTCAGGTGCCGAGATACCGGTCATAAGCGGCCTGATAAATCTCGATGCACTGGTCAATGCCCATGTTTTTCAGGGTTTCTGCAAACTGGTCGAACTGGTCAAGGCTCTGGTCGCCTACGACAAACTTGACAATGTTCTCGTCCAGATATGTGTCAATATCCGAATACAGGGCATAATACTGTTCGGACTCATCCACGCTCAGGTTGACACCAGTCTTTGGCATGTTGTAGAGACCGTCGTTGGAGTTGTTCCAGATGTCGATGGCATCCAGCTGGTCGGAGATGTAATCGGCCCGGACACGATCCTCGTCAATGACGAAGGGAGCGGGGGTCATCCGGTCACATACAAAGATGTTCATGGCTGCGCCATAGGAGTAGTCGGGATTGTTCAGCACCAGATCCGTAAGCTTGGGGGTGCCGTCCACATAGGTAAAGGTCTCGCCTTCCACACCGTAGTTGGCAAGGAGGGTGCCCTCTTCGCTGTATACATAGTCGATATACCGGCAGATGGTCTCCGGATCCTGACACTGTGCGGTGATAGACCACATGTGGCTGTCGAAGAGGCTGCCTGCCTCACCGATGTGTGCCTGCTCGCCGTCCTTTGTGACGGTGGTCAGGCCGGTGATGCGCATGTTGGGGTCGGCAGCGGAGGAGATCATGTTGGGAATGGACTGGGCTGCGGTGCCGAACCAGACACCACAGGTGCCGTTGAGCACGGGGGAGGTGTCCACAAGGCTTTCGTACTGATTGGTCAGGAACAGATCGTCGATCAGACCCTCGGAGTACCAGCGGTTCATCATGGTGAGGTACTCCTTGAATTCCGGCTGCACTGCGCCGTAGCGGACTTCACCGTCAACCTGATAGAAGCCGGCGGAGATGTTGTAGCCACTGATAAGCTCAGACTGGACACCGGTGGAAACGGCGATGGCAAGGGGGGCAGTTGCACCCTTCTCGTCCCGGAAGGCCAGCAGGGTATTATACAGCCCGTCAAAGGTCTTGGGGTTCTCCAGACCGAGATCCTCCAGCCAGTCGGCACGGATCATACCGCCGGAGGAAATGTCGCTGGGGGCAGCGTAAAGCTTGGGGAAGGCGCCGATGGCACCGTTGTCGGATTTCAGCTGACGGGGCAGCTCGGGATATTTTTCAAACCAGTCGGTGAGATTGGGCATGTTTTCGGGGATCAGGGGCGCAAGGTCGATCAGAAATTCCTCTTCAATGGCCTGGTCTACGGTGCCATTGTAGTTATCCACGGCCTTTACCACCACATCGGTGTATTCGCCGCCGGCCAGCATCAGCTGGAACTGTTCGGCCTCTGCCATAAAGGAGACCATCTTAGCTTCCCAGCCAACATTGGTGATCTTCTGGAGTTCCCGGAAGATGACGAACTCATCCATGTTGTAGACCACCTCGGTCAGGTCCGGCGCAGTGCCGAGCCAGATGGTATAGGCTTGCAGCTCATCAAAAAGGGGATACTCGATGACAATGTCAGACTCCTCTGCCAGGGATGCCTCCTGAACGGAAGCGGCCTCCTGTACAGAGGGCTCCTCAGCCGGGGGCGCTTCCTGAACAGGAGCCTCCGGAACGGACACTGCTTCAGAACCGGCGGAAGTGGTCTGGGACCCGGTGTCGCCGCCGCAGGCGACCAGTGCCAGTACCAGAACCATGGAAAGAAGCAGGGCAAGAATACGGGTTGACTGTTTCATTTTATAACCTCCCTCAATATTGGATAATCCCATCTTAACACGGAACGAAAAGGAGAAAAAGTAACAAAAGTTAAGGTGCAATATCAATTGTTGAGAAGATGAAATGAATGTGGCCCCAGAGAAAAGAAGTGCCGCCCGGGAAGCAATGCTCCGGACGGCACGTTGTGATTCATATGTATTTGGAATGGGTTATCAGTCAGTTTCCTGTTCCAGCCTGTGTTCCAGAATCAGCATTCTTGTGATCCGGTGGTTTTCGTCCACATGCTTCACAAGGATGGTGAACTGCCGGAAATCAAAGGAGTCAAAGACCTGAGGCATGGTGCCGATGTTCTCGGTGGCCCAGCCACCCACAGTGGCGCAGTCGGTGACGATCTCCTCATCGTCCACATCCAGTTTGCTGAAGAATTCGCTCAGGTTCATGTCTCCGGAGCACTCACAGCGCTGGGGACCAAGCTCCTGCCAGTCGTTGATGATGTCATCATTTTCGTCCCAGATCTCACCGACCAGCTCTTCCAGAACATCCTCCATGGTGACGATGCCCATGATACCGCCGTACTCGTCCGCCACAATGACCATATGGGTCTGATGGATGCGGAACTGATTCATAATATCGTGGAGACGCATGGTCTTGGGAATGTAGCAGGGTTCCAGCAGCAGATCCTGAAGGGTGACGGATTCGTTGGCGGCCAGTTCCTTCAGCAGATGCTTTACATAGAGAATGCCTACCACATGGTCGATGGTGCGTTCATACACCGGGAAGCGGGAGAACTGGGTCTCCTGAATCACGGAGAGAATGTGTTCCATGCTGTCACCGATCTCAAATCCCACCACGTCGATCCGGGGGGTGAGAATGTCGGCAGCGTCCAGATCCGTGAACTCCAGCGCAGACTGAAGCAGCTCTGTTTCGCTTTCGTCGATCACGCCTTCATCCTCGGCGGTGTCCAGCAGATTTTCAAATTCCTCCTCGGTGATGGTGACCTCCTGCTCCTTTTTCCGCCACAGGCGGCTGAAAAGATTTACAATGCAGGAAGTGAGAAATACCACCGGGAAGAAGAGAATCATGAGCACCAGCAGGGGATAGGCCGCCAGCTGGGAAAAACGGTCGCTGCACCGCCGGGCGATCATCTTGGGGGTGATCTCACCGATGATGAGGATCAGAATGGTCATGATCACCGTCACAATACTGGAAGCGGCGTCCTCTGTCAGAGAAAGGGTAGCGGCGACCCGGACGGCGATCACCGTGGCCAGGGAGGTTGCGGCGATGTTCACCAGATTGTTGCCCACCAGCACGGTGGAAAGGGCGTATTCATATCGGCTGTGGATGAAGGCCACCAGCTTTTGGGTGCGGGTGGGATTGTCGGTTTTCAGCCGGAGCTTGTTCAAAGAGGTATAAGCGATCTCCGTGCCGGAGAAGAATGCGGATGCAAGCAGCAACAGCGCAATCAGAATATATTCCATTGTTCTGCCTCCTTACATAAGCTCCAGGCCTTCGCCTGTGTCGCTTTCGTCCTGAATGTCACCGACCAGCTCCTCCAGCAGGTCCTCCATGGTGAGGATGCCTACCTTGTTGCGCTGATCGTCCACAAGGAATACCATGTGGAGCTTGTTCAGCCGGAGCTTTTGCAGGAGAACAGAAATCTCGGTTTCCTGATTAAATACATAGGGCTTCATAAGAAGCTTCCGCAGAGGCACAGCCTTGCCGGAAACATAGCTGCTGAGAAACTGATTCACAGGCAGAATGCCCACAATGTTGTTTTTGCTGCCCTCATAGACGGGAATGCGGGAATAGGGCAGAGACTGAATCTGCTCTGCCAGCGTGGCAAGGGGGATGGTGCTGGGGATGGATACCACCTGCTCCATGGGGATCATAATATCCTTTGCGCGCTTATCATGGAACTCCAGTGCGGAGTTTACCAGCGCCTGCTTTTCCGGTTCCAGAACGCCTTCGTCCTCGATGGTCTCGATAATGCTGATCAGATCCTCCTCGGTGACAGTCTGGGACTGTGCCGGGGCAAGGAACCGGGAGAGCAGGGCAGATATGCCGGAGAACAGGGCGGAGACGGGGGTCAGAATCTTGATGAGCAGGGACATGCTGGGGGAAAACAGCAGGGCGACACCTTCGCTTCTGGCCTTGGCCAGACTTTTCGGCAGCATTTCCGCAAACAGATAAACGATCAGGGTGGTGACAATTGTACCGTAAATGACGTGGGCCTCGTCAAATTTCCGCATAACAAGCAGGGCTGACAGGGATGCACAGCTGGCGTGGAAAATGTTGTTTCCAATCAGAATGGTGGTCAGTGTCTTGTCAAAGCGGTCACAGATCCATAGTGCCTTCTTTGCCCGTTTGCTGCCCTTGTCGGCCATTGTGCGCAGACGCACCTTGTTAACGGCGGTATACGCTGTTTCGCAGCAGGCAAAATAGGCGGAACATAGTAAAAAGAATAAGTACAATATGCAACTGGCAGGGTCCACGAAAAAACCAACTCCTTATGTGTATAGATATCTACATTATATTCGCAGACGGTCGTAAATGCAAGAACTGTCTTGTGGAGAATTATAAATATATGGTTTTTTGAGAGGAAATGGCTGGATATGTGAATTATCTTGAAAAGAAAAAGGGATTGTTGTATAATGTAGAACATATAATTTGCAAAGTGTGCCCTTTTGGGGCTGACGGTTTGGAGGAAAGACTATGGAACGCAGTTTTGCCAGACATATTCCCAGCGTTGTTCTGTCTCTGGCGCTGCTGGTGTTGGTTGGAATGTTCATGGCTCTGCTCATAAGTACCGGACTGCTGCCTGTAAAGTATGTCCTAGCGGTATGTCTGGTGCTGTTTGTGTTGGTTGCGTGGATCCTGTATCTGCTGTGGGAACCATACAGTATGGTCAGGCTGATTTTCGGTGCAGTGTTCACCCTGCTTGTAGTGGGCATTATGGGACTGGGCAGCAGTTATTTGAGCCAGGGCGTGAATACCCTCAATGAGATCACCGAGGTTACAGTGGAAGTGGCCGATGTGGCCGTTTATGTGAAAAAGGATGACCCGGCACAGTCCATCAACGAAGCAGGCGGTTATGTGTTCGGTATTCTGGCCACCCGGGACCGGGATAATACGGATCAGGCGGTTCGGGAACTGGAAAAGGAACTGGGTGCCTCTCTGAATATCCGGGAGTACGACGGTCTGGAGGGGCTGGTGGACAGCCTGCTTACCACCGGGGAGACCGGGGCGATTATCATCAACAGCGCCTTTGTGGAGCTGCTGGATGATATGGAGGCGTATACCGATGCCAAGGCACAGCTCCGGGAGGTCTATGTCCAGCAGGTAGAGACAGTGATTGAGCATGTGGCACAGAACGTTCCGGCTGTTGATGGACAGGTGGATGAGCAGGATCAGGCCAGCGAGGGAGACGGAAATTCCTTTACCGTTTATATCAGCGGCATTGATTCCCGTGACGGGCTGATCGCCAAGAGCCGCAGTGACGTAAACATTCTTGCTACAGTCAATACCAAGACCAAACAGATTCTTCTGGTCTCCACCCCCAGAGACTATTATGTTCCCCTGCCCATTTCTGACGGTCAGCGGGATAAGCTGACCCATGCGGGAATCTATGGTGTGGATGTGTCCATCGGCACCATGGAGATGATCTATGACATGAACATTGATTATTATTTCCGTGTGAATTTCAGCGGCTTTGAGGGAATTATTGATGCCCTGGGCGGTGTCACGGTGGATTCTCCGGTGTCCTTCACCCGGGATGATTTTACCGTCTATGAGGGCGAAAACTACTTTAACGGTGCCCAGGCGCTGACCTTCGCCCGGGAACGGAAATACCTTGCGGACGGTGACCGTCAGCGGGGCAAAAACCAGATGATCCTGATTAAGGCGGTGCTGGCTCAGGCCATGAGCCCGGCGATCCTCACCAATTATTCTCAGATCATGGATCAGATCTCCGGAAACTTCGAGACCAGCATCCCCTACGATATGATCGCAGAACTGGTACGGAAGCAGCTGGATGAGGGCGGAGAATGGAATGTGGTCACATACAGCGTCAACGGAACGGACGGCAATGAGATCCCCTATTCTCTTTCCACAGAGGCATATGTCATGATCCCGGATTATGACACGGTGGAGCAGGCAAAGTCCCTGATACAGCAGGTGCGGGACGGCGCTGTACTTCAGCAGGAATAAGCTTTTTCGCGCGGAGCGGGCAAATGCCCGTTCCGCGTTTTTTGATTTTTTCGGAGGAAACGGGGAGGCACAAGAAAAATGCCCTTATGAGGCAGAAACTTTTTTGCGGAATTTGATGATTTTGACCATGGGTGCTCTATTGACAATCGGAACAAAGAGCGTATAATACAAGTATCCATAGATTACTAGGAAATGGGCGGAAAAGGTGAATTTCAATTACTCTTTTCCGGAAGGAGGCGAAGAGAATGGAGCATTGGCTGGTGGGTGCTCTTCTGGCGGCGCTGGCGGGGGTGCTGATCTCCGCAGGAAACTATGCACTGTCCCGGCGTATTATGGAGAAGAAGCCCGGACTGCTGGCGGCAATGTCCATACCGAGACAGCTGGTGAACGTTGTTTATTTTGTGGCGCTTTATCTGTTGTCGTCAGTGACCCCCTGGGGGGTAGCGGAACTGCTGATCGGCGGTGCGGTGGGGCTTACAGGCGCCATGTTCTATTTCACCGGAAAGCTTCTCAAACCCGTAAAACCTGGAAAAGAAAACGGAGGTGATGAGAATGGGTGAAGCATCTGAAGTGATAATTCCCCTGTTTGGGGTGCTGGATGTTACCGGCGAGGTGATCGGCATGTGGATCGTACTGGCGCTGGTGACGGTGATATCACTTCTTGTTACCCGAAATCTCAGGGAACGCCCGGGCGTGTTCCAAAACATGGTGGAGACCGGCGTGGAGTATATGGATAATTTCTTTACCGGACTGTTGGGAAAGCCCAATGCCCGAAAGTATTTCTATTTCCTCGCGTCGCTGTTTGTGTTCATCATTCTCTCCAACTATCTGGGACTGATCCCGGGGGTGGGACTTACAGACTATGTTAAGGCACCTACCTCGTCTCTGGCGGTCACACTGGGACTGGGCATATGCAGCTTTGTGTTTTTGCAGCTGGCAGGACTGTCCCGGGGTGCAAAACACTATTTCAAACGGTTTGTCAGTCCCATTGCGCTGATGCTGCCACTGCTGGTTCTGGACGAGTTTATTAAGCCTGCGTCTCTGGCACTGCGTCTGTTCGGCAACATCTTCGGTGAGGAGACCGTGACCCACGAGCTGTTTGATATTTTACCCATCGGCGCCCCAGCGGTCATGATGGGACTGAGCTGCCTGTTCTGTGCGATTCAGGCGGTGGTGTTCACCATGCTGGTGTCCATCTATCTTGAAGAGAACCTTGAGTAAACAATCAACCATATACCATAAAGGAGCGTTTTATTATGAATAATTCCGGATTGATCGCCATTGCGGCAGCTATTGCCATCGCTTTTTCCACCCTCTTCCCTGCACTGGGACAGGGTATGACCGCCAAGGCAGCCATGGAGAGCATTGCCCGTCAGCCTGATGCTGCCAAGGACATCCGTTCCACGCTGATCATTGCCATGGCACTGATGGAAGCACTGACCATTTACGGCCTGCTGATCGCATTTATGCTGGTATCCAAGATTTGAGGTTGGTTTTATGACGATTCAGTTATCTGTCCTGATTTGGACAATTATCTGTTTCTGTCTCCTGATGCTGATTCTGAATAAGCTGTTGTTTGGCCCCATGCTCCGGTTTATGGATGCCCGCCAGGAGCGGATCCAGCGGGCAAGGGAAAAGCAGCAGCAGGATCAGGCGGCCTGTGAAGAGGCACGTCTGGCGTTGCAGGAGGCACAGGCGGAAGCGGAAAAGCTCCGTACCCGGCAGGAGGAACAGCTGGTGGCTCAGGCCCGGGAAAAGGCGGAGCAGCAGCTGGCTCAGGCTCGGGAGGCCCATGAGCAGGAGATCGCAGCCTATGCCCGTACGCTGGAGCAGGAGCGCAGTGAACTGAAAACAAAACTGGATGCCAGTGTGGATACCCTTGCGATTGCATATGCAAATCGGCTGGCGTCCTGAGTAGGGGATTATTATGCATATTATCTATGCGGCGATCAACTTCCTGATCCTGATGCTTGTGGTCCTGATCTTTGGACGGAAGATGATCCTGAATATTTTTAGATCCCGCCGGGAGCGGATCAACCGGGAACTGGACGAGGCGGAAGCCATTGAAAACACCCCGGTCAATCTGCCGGAGGGGGATCCTGTACCGGCCATTGCCCCCGAAGCCGGGGTTGCCGGTCAGCTTGCCACCATTGAGGCGGAGACAAAGCGGAAGCTTGCCACGGCGGAGGATGCTGCCCGGGAGACCATGATGGGCATGCGCCGGAGTATGGTGATGGAGACCCGGGATGCGGCCGTGGAAGCGCTGCTGGAGCGGACAGAAACCATGCTCTCCGAGGAGCCCTATGTGACCATGCTCCGGGATCTGGAGGATGAACTGGCACAGCGGATCATTCAGAAGATCCAGCTGACCCCCGGCGATATGGCCTACCTCTCCAAGCACGACGTATTGTATGTGACCCTGACCTCTGCGCATCCGCTGAAGCAGTCCATTGTGGACGAGATCGAGCGGCGCACCACAGAGCTTCTTGCTTCCGTGGGGGGCAAGTCCTCCTACTGGGTAAAGGTGGAGCCGACGCTGATCGGCGGCCTTCAGCTGAGAATCGGTGACACGGTGTATGATTGCAGCGTGCGGGACGGCCTCCGGGCTATTCGTGATACCCTGCTGGAGGGTGTGGTACACGGAGACGAAACAGCAGAAGAGCTGACACGCCGGTGCATGGAGAACATACTCACTGTACCCATGGAGGCGGAGGAGTTCCAGCTGGGACGTGCCATCAGCATTTCCGACGGTATCTGCTGGCTGGATGGTCTGGCAGATATTATGTACGGAGAAGTGGTGGAGTTTGCCTGCGGCGAAAAGGGCATGGTGCTGGATATTGACCATGACCGTATCGGCTGCGTGGTATACGGAAACTATCAGAAAATTGAAAGCGGCAGCCGTGTGCGCCGTGTTGGACGGATTGCCAGTGTCCCTGTGGGCGATGCACTGCTGGGACGGGTGGTGGATCCCATGGGCAATCCCATGGACGGCAAGGGACATATCTGGACTGAGGAGACCCGGCCCATCGAGTGTGCATCCCCGGCCATCCCTGACCGTTCCACGGTCAACCGCCCCATGCATACAGGTATTAAGGCCATTGATGCACTGATTCCCATTGGACGGGGTCAGCGTGAGCTGATCATCGGTGACCGCCAGACCGGTAAAACCGCCATTGCGGTGGATGCGATCCTGAATCAGAAGGGGAAAAATGTGGTGTGTATCTATGTGGCCATCGGCCAGAAGGATACCACGGTGGCGGACATTCGGGAGAAGCTTGCCCGGAACGGTGCCATGGAGTACACCACCATTGTGTGCGCCCCTGCATCCAGTTCTGCATCCATTCAGTATATTGCACCCTTTGCCGGTGCGGCAATGGGTGAATACTTCATGTATCAGGGACGTGACGTGCTGATCGTCTACGATGATCTTTCCAAGCACGCCGTTGCATACCGTGAACTTTCCCTGCTGCTTCATCGTCCCTCCGGGCGGGAAGCTTATCCCGGTGATGTGTTCTATCTGCATGCAAGACTGCTGGAACGGGCTGCACAGCTCTCTCCGGAGCGGGGCGGCGGTTCCATGACGGCCCTTCCCATTATCGAAACCCAGGCAGGGGATATCTCCTCGTACATCCCCACCAACGTGATCTCTATTACAGATGGTCAGATATTCCTGGAGTCCGATCTGTTCAACGAAGGACAGCGACCCGCAGTCAACGTTGGCCTGTCCGTATCCCGTGTGGGCAGTGCGGCTCAGACCAAGCTGATGAAGCAGGTTTCCGGACGGCTTCGTATGAATCTGGCGCAGTATCGTGAGCTGGCGAGCTTCTCCCAGTTCGGTTCTGATCTGGATGCGTCCACCAGAAAGGTGCTGGATTCCGGTGCCCGGATGATGGCGGCCATCCGTCAGGGCAGATATGCACCCCTTCCGGACTGGAAACAGGCACTGATCATTTACGCCGTATCCGAGGGATTTGCGGATCATGTGGATCCCGGCGATATGGAACAGTATGAAGCACAGCTTTACAGTTACATGGAGCACCGGCAGCCTGAACTGGTGAAAACCCTTCAGACCGGTGAAAAAATGTCTGCTGAAACTGTGGAGGCGCTGCGACAGGCGCTGGAAGCGCATAACAGACATTAACAGAAAGGTAGGGTGCGCATGGCTGGATTGCGGGAACTGAAAAACAGGCTCAGCAGTATCAATACGGTTGGGCAGCTGGCCGGAGCGATGCGTACAGTGTCTGCGGCCAAGTATTCCCGGGTCAGCAGCGTCCGCGGAAGGTTTGCGCCATATGCGCAGAGCTGTCAGTCTCTGATTGATGTTTTCGGCGGAGCGCTTACCCAGGCACTGCCCTGCGGAGACCCGGAGGCACCGGCGTGCTATGTGGTGATCTCCGGAAACCGGGGGCTTTGCGGCGGATATAATACAGAGATTCAGAGCTATGGGGCAGAGATTTTGCGCAGTGCGCCTGAACCCTGGCGGCTGATCACCGTGGGAAAAACTGCGCAGCGGTATTTTGCGGATGCAGAGTTTCCCATTGAGCGGGCCTTTGAAATTCCGGATGTACCGGAGTTTGAACAGATAAAGCCTGTACTGGAGGAACTGCGGGATGGATATACCAACGGCAAATATTCTGCGGTTTACCTGATCTATCAAAAATTTATCAATATGCTGTCCCGTGAAACCACGAAAAAGCAGCTTCTGCCTCTGCCGGCGGGAGCGGGGACGGAATCGGAGGAAGCTTTGCTGCTCCCTGACCGGCCTACGGTGCTTCACCGTGCAGCGTGTTCCTGTGTAGATGCGATTTTGCATGCCTCTGTTCTGGAGGCGGCGGCTGGGGCGCAGACGGCCACCCTTGTGGCAATGCGGTCGGCCTATGACAATGCTCAGGAGTCTATTCTGAAGCTGGAAACCCAGATCAGCCGACGGAGACAGAGTGAAGTGACCGAAGGCGTTCTGGAAACCGCATCTGACAACGGAGAATAAGGAGAACATTATGGCAGCAGGTTCTAAAGGACGTATAACAAGAATTACCGGCCCCGTTGTGGACATCCGTTTTGATGAAAACAACCTGCCGGATATCCTCCACGCAGTGGAGGTTCCCAGAGAAGGCGGCGTGTGCACCATGGAGGTGCTCCAGCATCTGGGATTGGGCGAGGTGCGCTGTATTGCCATGCAGCCCACCGACGGTATGAGCCGGGGTATGACCGCCATTGATACCGGCGCACCTATTTCCGTGCCTGTGGGCAACGAGACGCTGGGACGGATGATCAACGTAACTGGACAGCCCATTGACCGGGGTGGAGAGATCCAGACGGACAAACGCTGGCCGATCCATCATGATGCCCCGGATTTTACGGAGATCACCACATCGGATGAGATCCTGGAGACCGGTATCAAGGTCATTGACCTGATGACCCCCTTTGCCCGGGGCGGCAAGATCGGTCTGTTCGGTGGCGCAGGCGTGGGCAAAACCGTGCTGATTATGGAGCTGATCCGGAATATTGCCTTTGAGCATGACGGTTACTCCGTATTTGCAGGTGTGGGCGAGCGCTCCCGTGAGGGATATGACCTCTGGCAGGAGATGAAGGAATCTCATGTGCTGGATAAAACAGCACTGGTGTTCGGTCAGATGAATGAAACTGCCGGTGCCCGTCTCCGGGTGCCTCTGGCGGGACTTACCATGGCAGAGTATTTCCGAAAGACCTCCCGGAAGGATGTACTCCTGTTTATCGACAACATCTTCCGGTTTACGCAGGCCGGTTCCGAGGTGTCCGCACTTCTGGGCCGTATGCCCTCGGCCGTGGGCTATCAGCCCACCCTGGCTACAGAAATGGGCAAGCTTCAGGAGCGGATCGTGTCTACCAAGGAAGGTGCCATCACATCTGTTCAGGCCATCTATGTGCCTGCGGATGACCTGACTGACCCCGCCCCTGCCACCACCTTCTCCCATCTGGATGCCACAACGGTACTCTCCCGTTCCATTGTGGAGCTGGGCATTTATCCCGCAGTTTCCCCTCTGGAATCCGGCTCCCGGATGCTGGCAGCGGATATTGTTGGGCAGCGGCACTACAAGACCGCAAAGGAAGTGGCCCGGGTGCTTCAGCGGTATAATGAGCTTCAGGATATTATCGCAATTCTGGGTATGGATGAGCTGTCTCCCGAGGAGAAAACGCTGGTACGCCGTGCCCGCCGGGTACAGCGGTTTATGAGCCAGCCCTTCCATGTGGCAGAGGGCTTTACCGGTGTCAAGGGTGCCTATGTGCCGCTGGAAAAGACCATCAGCAGCTTTGAGGC
>CAZFGL010000025.1:0-21414 GCA_964518645.1 uncultured Oscillospiraceae bacterium
CCGTTATTATGGGCTTCCGGGGCATCACTCTGTTTGTGTTCCTGGCTCTTATTATCACCCTGATCTATACCTTTTTCCCCCACAAAAAAATGCGGTTCTTTTTCCAGATCCCCGGCGCTGTATTCACCGCCGTCGCATGGCTGGCTTTTTCCGAGCTGTATTCTCTGTATCTGGAACGGGTTCTGCGAACCACCACCCTGTATGGCAGTCTTGGTATTGTGATCTTCGCCATGCTGTGGCTTTACTTCTGCATGTGGATCATTTTTGTGGGTGCCGTAATCAACCGTATATATCCCTCTGTTTTCCGCAAAGCAGAGCACTGAGACATGATACCGGGTCTGGGAGCAGGCCCGGTATATTTTTCGCCCCCGGTACGTTTTGTACCGGGGGCGAAAATTTATTTTGCGATAATTGCGTATGTACCGATGGCGGTGCAGGCCACCTTTCCGCTGGTGGGAACCACAGCCTCACAATATGCCGTGGCATTCCGCTTCCCCAGAGAGGTCAGTCTTGCACGGATCTCCACATAATCCCCCATGGGAACCGGGCGGAGATAATTGGTGGTCATGGATACGGTGGGCGGAATGGTCTGACGGGAGAATGCATAGACCACCATGCTCATAACCAGATCCATCATGGTGTTCACCATGCCCCCGTGAAGGGTTCCGAGGCCATTGACCATCCAGGACTCCAACGGGTAACGCAGGGTGATCTCCTGCTTCTCATCATCACAGGACACAAACTCTCCTTTGAGTTTGCCGTTGAGGGTGTGGGCCATTTTTTCGTTGATAAACACCAGCTCCTCCCGGAGCCACTGCTCTGTAGATAACAATGTGGTTTCCATGTTCAGCACCTCTTATACTTTCTCAAATTCTTCTGCCACCAACTTCAGCAGTTCCGGTACCGGAAGGTGCTGGGGACAGATATGTTCGCATTGACCGCAGCCGATACAGTCCGTGGGTTTCCCCCGCTGATGGGTATGTACCGAATAATAATAATCGCTGCCCCAATCTCTGTACTTTTTTCTGCTGTTGTACACCGCAAAAAGATCGGGGATGGCAATACTCTCCGGACATCCAGCCGTACAATACCGACACCCGGTACAGGCAATGGCATCGGTCTGCTTTAAAATCTCCCGCACCTGCTCCACTGCCTCCATTTCATCCTTTCGGAGTGGCACCGGGGGATCCATATAGCTGATATTATCCTCCAGCTGGGCAAGGTCGCTCATGCCGCTGAGAACCATAAACACCCCTTCAAACCCTGCCGCATATCGAATGGCATAGCTTGCGGGACTGGCTTCTCCCAGACGAGCAAACACATTTTCCGCCTCCCCGGGCAGCACCGCCAGATTTCCGCCCTTCACCGGTTCCATCACCAGAATGGGCTTTTGAAATTTCCGGCACACCTTATAAACCTGTCCACTTTCGATGCTTGGGTTGTCGTAGTCCAGATAGTTCAGCTGGATCTGAACCACCTCGATCTCCGGATGCTCTGTAAGGATCTGTTCCAGTACCTGGGGCTTATCATGGAAGGAGATCCCCACATGCCGGATCTTCCCCTCCGCTTTCAGTTCCGCCGCAATTTCATAGGCACGACAGGACTGGAATTTCCGGTATACCTCACTGGATTGGGAGTGCATCAGATAATAATCAAAATATGTCACGCCGGTGGCCTCCAGCTGCTCCTGAAACAGGGGACGAATGTCCGATTCCTGCTGGAACTGACTGCCAGAGAGCTTATCCGTCAGCACAAAGCTTTCCCGGGGATAGCGTTTTACCAATCCCTCCCGCAGTGCCTTTTCGCTGTCTCCATAGACCCGGGCAGTGTCGAAATAACAAAACCCTGCGTCCATATAGCGGTCGATCATACGGTTAAAATGCTGCTGATCCACAGGGCTGTCCGGCCCATCCAGCTTCGGCAGACGCATACAGCCAAAGCCCAACTTTTTCATTGGATCGCCTCCCAAAATCATTCTCCCGGTATTATATCACACCCACTCCCGTTTTGTCAGCTATTTTACCCGGATCCCTCCGAAAGGAGCAAAAGCAGGCGGGAGAGACCACCCTTTTCGTGATCTCTCCCGCCCGATCGGTTGCAATTAAATACGGGGTATTTCTTCCGGATTGTATCAGCTGGTCTCGCCCAGATAAATGGTGACCCGGTTCTGAATCAGCGCCGCAACTTCATCGGCGGATTTATCCCCTGCGAAAAACGCCGCTGCTTCCTCAGAAATGATTTCTGTAATGTCCTCATCGTAGCCACCACAGGAGGTGGAATTATTGATCATGTCTTTAAAGTCGTCCATCTGTTCCTGAGTCACAGGCTCCAGCACATATTCCGTGTCTCCGATAAAGCCATATTCCTCACACTCAACTTCATTACCATCCGCATCAATATAATAGGAGGGCTTCATAGCCTCTTCCATGAGGCTGTCAAAGGCAGAAACTGTCACCGGGAAGTCCCACCGGGACTCCTGAACCTTATCGCTGAGGGTGGTCTTAATAAATTCCCATGCCCCCTCCTGATGACTGCTCTTGGAGGAAATCGCCAGGATACTGCTAACACTCAGGGTCATGCCATTTCCCTCACTCTGAGGATACCCGACCATGGAGAATCCATTTTCCGGCGTGTAAATGCTGTACAGCTCCCGCACATTGTAGGCGTTGTAAATGCCATAGCCATACATCAGCAGCTCACCGGACTGAACCAGCTGCATCGAATCCGTCCACATATAGGTTCCGTTTTCCATTGCCTGTTGTACTGTCATCCGTTCTGCCTCAAGCTCTTCCGCCGTAGGCAGATGGGACGCAGCTTCCAGAAGGGTTTTGAATTCCTGGGTCTCAAAATTACACTTGGCCGTTCCGTAGTCCACAAACATATCCAGATTATATTCGAACATCTGGGACAGGAAGCTGCTCTGGGAGTCGTAGTCGCTGATTTCCGTCTCAGAGTTCAGGTTTTCAATAATCCCGGTCATCTCTTCCAGGGTCCAGCTGTCCCGGTCTCCCACAATCTTCGAGCTGGCCATTACAGTTTCCAGATTGAACCCTGTCGGCATGGCGTACAGCTTGCCGTCAACCACAAACCGGCTCAGTGCACCTGTCATCAGATCGTCCATGGAAATGGCCCCGTCTTTTTCCATCAGCGCACTCATGTCCGCCAGAAGCCCCTTGGCAATATATTTGTCCTCCTTGCTGGTGTTCATGTAGATAATGTCCGGGCAGTTACCGGAAATAACATCCCGCTCCAACTGCTCCATACCGGCGGAGTAATCCTCAGAGGTATTATAACTGCTGTAGTCCACCATGGTAACACGGTAGGTGTCACTGTTTCGGTTAAAGTCGATCACAGCCCGACTGAGTATATCATCCAGATAGACCGTACCCAAGCTCAGCAGGGTCCGTTCCGGAAGTTCCTCTGCGGGAGTTTTCCGGAGGGTTGCGACCTCATAGGTCACTGTCTTTCCGTAATCCACCATCATAACAAGGATGGTATCCTCGTCTGCCGCTGCAACACCGGTAAGATTGTTGCCGTTAATATCGGAATCCAGCCAGGACAGCATCTTTGTTGCAGCACCGCTGTTAACATCTACCGTATAGAGATAGCTGCCATCGTTGATCAGCACCGTGTCACCCACACCGGGAGTCAGCATCATGTTACTCAGCTCGGAAATGCCGGTGAGGTTAAGGGGCTCAGATAATTTACCGTTTTCAACACGGCTGACTCTGTTGCCGGAGTGCTCTTCATCGCTGTAATCATAGTAGGACACCAGCACAGTGCCGCTTCCGGTAGCTGTCATGCTCTGAATCCAGCCGCTTTCAAGGGAAATCCGGTCCTTTCTTGTACCATTCTGATCGAAAATCAAAATATCCGCATCGGAGTAAATCAGAAGATCCCCTTCACTGTTCTCCACAAGGGCATTGGGGTAAAAGTAGTCCAGATCCTGAACCGCTTCTGTCAGTTCGATCTCCTTCAGTACGTTGCCGGACATGTCCATCTTCATGATATAGTACTCGTCCACAGGTTCCGTATATTCATCTACCAGCACGCCTTCATCCATGGGTTCTTCCGGGATTTCCTCTCCCTCAGGAGCTTCTTCCGCGGGTGCTTCTCCGATGGTATTCACTGTGATGGGCTCAGCGACAGCCGCAGAAAGCATATCCACCTGATACTGCCCGGCCATACCAGCCTCTGCTTCCACAGGCACATCCTCTCCGCTGTCTGTTGCTTCCTCAGGGAGCTCCTCGCCGGTCTCCTCATACAGTTCGTCCACAGGCTCCTCCGCGGGGATCACAGACTCTCCCTCTGCAATGGGCATCGGCTCCGCAGTGTCCTCGAACATCTGGTACTCATAATGGTTCAGAATCGCCCAGTAACCACTGCCGTCCGGGCAAATGCTTACGGTTTGGAGGAACTCATTCACCATCATTCCATATTCGTTGGTTTCATTCATCAGCTCGGGAACCGGGATCTCGACGATTGCGCCGGTGGCAGGATCCATCTCATGGAGCTTTGTCTCATTTCTCTGGGTAGTTTCGTTAATAAAATCCGCCGTAAAATAAAGCTTTCCCTGACTGGTAGATACAGAATTGATCCAGTTGAGATTCAGATCCAGCTCACTGAACTGAGAAACATATCCAAACCCCAGTTCATCTGCCAGTGTTTTAACCTCGGTCTCCTTCTCACCGCAGCCGGTCAAACCAAGACACATTGCCACGATCAGCACCAGAGAAAGGCTTCTCATTAATTTCTTCATATGGCACCTCATTTCTTTCCCGAAGGCACAGCCTTCGCTGTGGGGCAGGTTATCCCCCATGTGCTATTTTCTTCGTTTCGTTGTTCCATATTTCAAACTGGAAAAATCCACACGGTCGCTTCCGCGTCCTTTGCGTCTGGGCGCACCCTCTGATTTTTTCCTTTTGAATACAGGTTTCCGGCTCTCCGGCACTTCCCCCCGGAGTTTTGCTTCATAGTCCCGGGTACGCTTCCTTTCCACCGTCCGGTCAATAGCCCCGGTGATGGAGTGAAGCCCCCAGGTACGCTTTTTATTCAGCAACCAGAGCCAGATCACTGCGCTGAGTACAGGAAATCCCAGAAATATTCCCTCCGGGATCAACCGGAGTGCCAGATGGTTCTCCACCAGCCGGGCGGCATTCTCATAATAGGGATATGCAATGGCCTGGGAGGTGATCCATCTGGTGGCAATATTCCGAAGTGCATTCCAGCGATTGACCAGCGAAAACCGACCTGTATTGTCCAAGGCCGCCGTATTTTGGGGCAGGTAACTTTCCAGAACAGACTGCATTGTGGAAACTGTAAAGCCACTGACGGGCTGTGGCAGCACCATCTCAACGCAGGTGAACCCCTTCTGGGCATCCGCCCCGGGGGAGTCCGCAAAGACCCACGCACGCTGCCCCTCTCCGGCGGCCATCTGGCTGTATTTCCCCTGCTCCGTGTCCACCACGGCAGCAACCATATACCTTTGGCCGTTCCACTCAAGGAACTGCCCTACCACGTTGTCGGAATAAAACAGATCCCAGGCAGTCTGGCGATCCAGAATGATTCTGTCTCGCATGACCTCTGTCTCACTGAGATACCAGCCGTTTCTCACCGGCATGGGATGGATGGTAAAATAATCTCCGGCCACCAGCGTCAGTTCCACATCGGCGCTGGCGATTCCGTTTTTCAGGGTTGCCTGCTCCATTCTGGAAAAGGCAAAGAGCCACGGATATTCCTCCGCCCCAGTCCCCCCTGCCAGCATGGCGTTTTCCACGCTGAGCCGGATCCCGGATACCGCATCCTGAGGGATGGCATGATCCTCAGAGAGAAACACGGAGCCCTGCGCATATTGTTTGTCCGGGGTTTCCCAGCGCTGTGCCGCCAGCTGGGAGGTAAGGGTATCCACCGTTGCACAGTCTCCCCGTATCAGCAGGCCGAACACCACAAGGCTTCCCACCACAAGCAGCACCCACAGGCACCATTTACAGCGGCGAAGGAGCCAGGACAGGGCTTTCTTTCCCTTCATCGGCACACACCTCACTCCGCAATCCGCACCTGATCTCCGACTTCGATCGGTACCGTAGAGGTGGTGATAACAAAATCGGCGGTACTCACTTCACCGGACACAGCACTGTTCACCTCGTCGGAGGCAAGCACCGTCACGGTCTTTTTCTTCACAGTATACCGGTTTCCCAGAGGGCTTGGCTTAACGGATACGGTATACACAAAACTGCCGTCTGCATCGGTGTGAACGGCCGCAGAGGGCAACACCACATCGTAGCTTGCATTTTTATCCCCCACAGAGAAGGAAATACTCTCTCCCACGGTGACATCCTCGCCGGTAAGGGAGAATGTCAGCTGACAGCTGGAGCCGGGGTTTGTCTTGTCTGTGGCAATGGAGGTAAGGGTCATGGTAATTCCGCTGTTCCAGAGGTTTGTAATATCCGCGGTCAGCCCCTCCCGGAGCATCCGGGCCTGTTCCTTGGTGACCGTGGCAGTCAGGGTATACCCCTTCTCTGTCAGCTCCACCACCATCAGATTTTCATCCGGCGTTGTGGTGTCTCCGGCGACCACATTGACCTCCCGAACCACCCCTGCGTACCGGCTGACAATCTGTGCAGCTGCGGTTTCACCCTCCAGTTCCTTCACACGCGCCTCCGCCTCTTTCAGACGGCGTTCCAGATCTGCCTGATCCAGATCCGCAACTGCGGCATCATAGGTTTCCTGTGCCTGCTGATCCTTTTCAGCAGCCTGTGCCGAGGACAGGGCATTCTGGGCTGCTGTCAGAGCATTCTGGGCTGCCTCAACACTGGTAGCCCCGGTGACACCGGACTGGAACTGGCTCAGGGCATTCTGGGCACTGGTAAGGGTACTCGTGGCCTGAGTCACGGCCACATCCGCATCCTGCGCAGAGGATCTTGCAGAGGCCAGCTGCTGATTCAGGGAGGCCAGTACCGGCGCGATCTCCGTTCTGTAGATTCGATCTACTTCGTTCTGTGCATCCGCAGAATCCGGATACAGTTCCAGCCGTTTCTGGGCCGCAATATAGGCCTCGTTACTGTTTGGAAGGGCTTCGATCTGTGCCTCCAGGGATGCCACATAGCTGTCCGCAGCGGCTTTTTCCGCCTGTCTTGCGTCCAGAGCACTCTGAGCATTGTTCACCTGCGTCTGGTACCATTCCAGATCCGCTTCATACTGTTTGGCATTATAAAGATCCGTTTCCGCCTGGGTGACCGCCTGCTGAAGCTGGGTCATATTCGCATTGGAGGCGTTGTTCTGATCCCCCTTGTCCAGGGTGGCCTTATCATATTCCAGCTTCAACGCCGCATAATTCTCTCTGGCATCCTGAAGCTCCTGACTCTCTGTCTCATCCAGGGTCAGCAGTACATCTCCGGCCTTGATGGTATCCCCCGCCTTTACGGACACCGAGGCCACGGTTCTGGTTTCGTTCAGGGTCACATTATAGCTCTGCGCCGCCTCCACGGTACCGCTGCCACGGATCTTCGTGGTGATGGTAGTGGATGTTGGATATTGGGCCGCCACCTCCGGCAGGGAATAATTCATAATGGTATTGGAAAAGAAGGTCAGCACCAGCATCAGCGCCAGAAACACGATCAGTGCGTTTTTCACCCATTCTCTTTTTCCTTTTTTCATTTTCTCTTTCATGTGCTCTCACCTCATTCAGCCCTTGATACCGCCGGAGTAGGTAATACCTTCCTCCAGATATTCCTCCCCCCACAGGAACATCAGCAGCGTCGGCACCATGTAGATCACGGCCACAGCAAAGGCTACGCCGACCTCGCCGCTGTTGATTTCACTCAGGAACACGCTGAGGGGATACATTTCCACGTCGGAAAACAGGATCAGGGGCTGTTCAACCATATTCCAGTAATCTATAAACACCAGCATTGCCACACTGACAAGGGCATTTTTACACATGGGCAGACATACCCGTGAAAAGATCTGCCACTCCCCTGCACCATCCAGCTGCGCCGCCTCAATATAGGAATTGGGAATCCGGCGCATATTCTTCGTAAGCAGGAACACACTGAAGGGAGCAAAAATTCCCGGCAAAATCACCGCCCAGCGGGTGTCCAGCAGCCTCAGCCACTTGCTCACCAGATAGTTGGGTACCAGCGTTACCTGATAGGGCATCAGCATCAGAATAATATACAGGAAAAACAGCAGTTCCCGCTTTCTCCCCCGATACCGGGAGAAGCCATATGCCGCCAAGGATGCCAGGATCACCTGAAACACCACCACCGGCACCGTCAGGAACACAGAATTCCAGAACTTCAGCAGATAAGAGGGGCTGTTAAACAGCACCGTCCAGTATTGGGAGAAGGACACCATATCCGGTATGAACTTCAGGTTCACCGCATCGGAAACATAGTTAGTGACCGCTCCCCCGGAGCTTTCGCTGCTGCCCGCTCCAAAGATCACACCGTAATTGGCGGTGATCTCCGACTCCTTCATAAAGGAATTGGTAATGGTCAGCACAATGGGTGCCAGAAACACCAGCGCCATGCTGAGAGCAAAAGCTGTCATCAGCACATTTAAAAGGATCTGCCGGTTCCGGTAGTACCGGGGACTGTGCTTTAATCTGGAAGAAGGGTATTTTTTCATGTCTCTTCCACATCCTTCCCCATTTTTCCGTCCACCAGAAACAGCAGCCCGATCACAATGACCATCACAAACGCCATCACCAGTGCCGCGGCGGAGAGCTTCTGATAGTCCATGCTTTCAAAGGTGTTGTTCATAAAGTGCTGAAGCAGATACAGTCCGTCGTAGGGATATTTTCCTGTCAGAAGATAGACCTCCCGGAAAATTTTCATGGAGTTGATCAGCGACAGGATCGTTACAAACAATATGGTTGGGAAGATATACCGGAGTTTGATCTGCATAAAGATCCGCACAGAGCCAGCCCCTTCCAGCATGGCCATCTCCTGAATATCCTGTGGCACATTGGAAAGGGCCGTAAGAAACAGGATCATGTTATACCCCAGATTCTTCCACAGAAACAGCAAAATCACCACATATCGGTTATATTCTGATTTCATCCAGTCGATTTTATCCACGCCAAAATTGGCTAAAAACTCATTCAGCGCGCCGTTATTGGAGAAAATCACCTGCCAGATCAGCACCACCGATGCCACCGGAACCATCATGGGCGACAACAGGAAGGTTCGTATCTGACTGCGCAGCGGGATCTTCTGATTCAGAAGACAGGCCAGCAGCAGGGAGCCGATCACTGCCGCTGGTACAGAGATCAGTGAAAATATGGCTGTATTCTTTGCAGCCAGCTGAAAAGAATAGTTTTGAAACAGATACTTGAAATTATCAAAACCCACAAACTGGTGCTGTACAGGATTGTTCACAAAGGCGTAATAGACCACCACGAAGAAGGGCAGCACAAAGAACACCATCAGACCCAGCAGGCTGGGAGAGAAAAAGGCCAGACTGACCAGCCGTTCCCGGCGCAACTGTTTTCTTTCAGAGGGGGTAAGCCGGGGCTTCTTTTCTTTTTTTCTGTGCTTCATGCTGCGCCTCCTCTCCGTCTGTAGCTCCCCGCAGGGAGCCGGTCTTAATATATAGACGCATTTTCTTTCGTTTGGTTCCCTGTGGGATAAAACTTTCCCGGCCAGCGACTGTCACATATTGGTTTAATTATACCATAGCCGATTCATACTGTAAATTACAGAGGTCTTAAAGTTTACTTAATTATCATAGTTTTCCCCGGCTTCATATTTTTCATGACTGTTCCGACAGATAGATCTTCACCCGGCTCTCCACGATCTCCGCCACCGCTTCTGCCGTTTTATCTCCTGTGAAAAAGGCCCCCGCCTCCTCCAAAACAATGGAGACAACAGGCGTAGCGTAATTGGAGAAGGATTTTACATCGTACACCAACGCTCTTGCCGCCTGAGACTCTTCCTCTGTACAGGATCCATTCACCTCCAGATACCAGTCCTCCCGGGCATGAAATGCATCGTCCCGCACTGCGTGCATTACTACTCCGCTGGTATACTGGAAGTCATATTCATAGAGGGTTCTCAAAAACTCCCATGCTCCCTCCTGCTGAGAGCCTGTGGTGCAGATGGAAAACTCACTGGCAAAACACATGGTAAACCCGTTTCCGGTATCCCCGGGATACCCCACAAAGGTTTTCCCTTCGGATTCCATATTGCGCAGGGTGTCCGAGGCAAATTGTCCCATCCGTCCCAGCACCAGTTCTCCTGTCAGCATCGCCTCCCCCCGGGGATTCTGATAGGCATCATCCTCCACTGAAGCGGGGAAATAGTCCCTTGCCAGGGTAAGAAGGTCATAAAACTCCTGATTCTGAAAGTCACAGGTTCCTTCTCCGGGCTGAACAAATCGCTCCGAATTGTTCTGGAGCACCACCCGGACAATATCATCTCGGGTCATATAATGCCACAAGGACATATCCTCCGGCATTCTCTGGGCAAAATCCAGCATGGCACTGACAGACCACTCTGGATCCTCCCCCACATATTCTACAGGTGCCGTCACCGTTGTTAAATAGAACTGAAAGGGCATTGCATACAGCCCATCTGCCCGCTCCTTTTCCAGTTCAATCACGCTGGGGATAAAATCATCAAGGCTCAGTTCCCCGTCCTCTTCGAACAGAGGCTCCAGATCCCGGAGATAGCCCTTTTTCGCGAACAAATCAATCGACGGATTCTCTGTCAGCAGATTTCTCCAGCAGATAATATCCGGGGCCGATCCGGACAGCATCATCAGCTGCAATTCCTCTGTAGAGGAAAAGGTGACGCACTCCACCCGGTATTGTTCACTGCTCCGGTTAAAATTCGTCATCTGGGCGACTACCATCTCATCCAGACTGTCCGACCATGTGCCGCCCCACTCTGCCGTTGCCGGATTCAGGGCCACCGCCATGGTCACCTGGGTCTTTTCCGGTAGCTCATCCGCCGGTACCCGGGCGATGGTCAGCATTTGAGACTGTTTCAGCAGAAGATCATAGACGCTGACCAGAAAATGCTCCTCGTCCAGCATGGCAACCCCGCCGACCATGTCCGACAGATCCGCCTCGTACCAGCGCACAAATTCTGTTACTGTGCCCTTTGTGAGACTGACCCCCTGCAACGCTGAACCAGTATTCAGCAGAAAGTCATATTCCCCGGCACCGGGGGAAACACTTGCGTTTCCGCTCAGTTCCATTACCATTTCACCCAGGCCGCACAACTCCCAGTCCATGGTGTACAGCTTTCCTTCAATGGTATCCTGACAGTAGACCCGTCCGGCAGAATCTCTGGCGAAAGCGTACCCGGGGCTGCCTGCCCCCTCAGCTACGGGGTTTCCTTCTCAGGCAGCTGTGTTCCTCCACCTCCCCGTTTTCCTCGTTCACAAGGGTCCATGTGGTCTCAACGACCCACAGGCAGTCCGTTCCGTAGCAGTACCGGCTGATGTATCTGGTAACGTTCCCCTCTTCCCGTATCAGCGGGACGGTAACCCGGTCAGCCTCTTCCCCGGAAAACTCATAACGTGTCAGGGTGATTGTATCCTCCGCCGACTCCTTCACCACAACGTAGGGATACACAATGCTTCTCTCCCCCTGTCCTGAAAGGACGCTTTCCTGTGTCGTGTATCCCCAGATACCGTCATCCAGCGTTTCCTCCCGCCATTCCGTGGGGATCAGATAATCCCCCACGCTCTGAACCTCCACAGAGGCAGCAGTCCCGCTTTCAGACGCCTGAACCTGTTTCTCTGTCCCTCCGCAGGCACATATGAGCACCAGCACCCCAATGACACAGCACAACGCAAGCAGTCGCTTCATATCATTTCCTCCTCATTCCATATTCTACGCACAATATACCTTCAGCCCCTGGGGCTCTGTCAAGTACTGTAGCCCCAGTTTACACCGTTATTTTATGGTTTTCCTGTGTCCTTCCTGTGTCCAGATACAGAAAACGGGGCTGCCCAAAAGCACGCCCCATTTTCCCGCTCCATGAAGCAGAAAAAAGCGTGCCGCAAAATCTTGCAGCACGCCTTTCGGACATGTATCTTTTTTCTGCCGGGCAGAAGAATTCTATCAGTCAACCTGAATCAGTTCATAGGCCCGTTCGCCGTATCCCAACTGGGCAGCGGCCTCGATGGTATGGACACCGTTCCGGCTCTCGATCCGTTCGATGAGATGGGGCTTGCCGGGATCGGAGCAGGCATATACCAGATCAATACACGCCTGATCTATGGCAATGGGATCTGTGGATACCAGAATGCCAATATCCCCAATGCAGGGATCCTCAGCTACAGCACAACAGTCGCAGTCTACACTCATGTTCTTCATCACGTTGATGTAGACCACATTTCCTCCGAAATACTTCACGACACTCCCTGCTGCATCCGCCATGGCCTCCAGGAAGGAATCATGGTCGGCAGTCCAGAAATCCTCCGGCACACCCGCACCGTGGATATATTGCTTACCATAGGAGGATGCCACACCGATGGACAGCTGCTTCAGCGCACCGCCATAGCCGCCCATGGGATGACCTTTAAAATGGGAAAGCACCAGCATGGAGTCATAGTTTTCCAGATGCCGCCCCACATAGTTCTCATGGATCACCTTGCCGTCAGGGATCTCCAGCTTCAGATCGGGGCCTTCCCCATCCATAATATCCACCTTGAAATAGCTGTCCCAGCCATGATCCGCAATGAGCCGCTTGTGTTTTTCCGTGGTATTCCGCTCTCCTTCATAGGCGGTATTGCATTCCACCACGGTGCCGCCCACCCGATCAATCACCGGCTTCCAGAAATCAGGTCGCAGGAAATTCTGATTGCCCTTTTCCCCGGAGTGAACCTTGATGGCCACCCGACCGGGCAATTCTTTCCCCAGCAGCTGGTACAACTCCAGCACCTTTTCCGGAGTTATGGTCTTGGAGAAATAAACCTTTGCAGACATAAAAGCGCCTCCTTATATAGTTCTATAAAAATTATATCAAAGAATCCGAAGCTGTCAATTCTGTACCGAAAAACTGCCCCCCATTTTTTCGCTCATGCGCTTTCGCACCAGAAAATAGGCCACCAGGATCACCACCGTTGTAACCGTCCAGCTCAGGGGATACGCAACCATCAGACAGCCCAGTGTCTTTTGGGTCTGAAAGACCGTATAGACCCATGTAAGGCGCACGCCGCAAATGCCTCCCAGGGATATGGCTGTCGGCACAAAGGAATGTCCCAGCCCCCGGAGGGCACCGGACACCACATCAATGGTCATATTCAGCAGTTCAAAGGGCATGATATACAGGATTCGGATCATCCCCAGCTCCACCACCTCTGGCTGATTATTAAACACCCGGATCAGCGGTCTGCCGAAAAGCACCATCACCGTGGAGATCACACACATAAACAGGGCTGCCAGACCGATGCTGGTATAAAATACCCGGTTGCAGCGTTTCATATTCCCTGCCCCAAGATTCTGGCTTGTAAAGGTCACACAGGCCTGAGAAAAGCTGTTGATCACATAGACGGTGAACAGCTCGTAATTAATAACCGCTGTACATGCCGCCATGGAGATCGTCCCCAGCCCATTGATCGCAGACTGGATACAAACATTGGACAGGGAGAATACGCACCCCTGCAGTCCGGAGGGAATGCCGATTCTGGCCATATCCTTCAGAATACCCCAGTCGATGTGCATCTCCCGGATATTAAAACGGAACTCCCCCGTCTCTCTGACCAGAAGCAACATCAGCCATCCGGCACTGACGATCTGAGAAATCACCGTTGCTATGGCAACACCGGCCACCCCCAGCTTGCATACACACACAAACAGCAGGTTCAGAAGAATATTCACCACTCCGGCACAGGTCAGTATCACCATGGGTCTTTGGGTATCCCCCTTGCTCCTCAGGGCCGCCGATCCGAAATTATACACCATGGTAAAGGGCATCCCCAAAAAGTAGATCCGAAGGTACAGCACCGCCTGCTCAAACACATCCTCCGGCACCGCCATGACCAGCAGCAACGGCCGGATCACCAGTTGTCCGAACACCAGCAGGAACAGACCGCTGATCAGCGCAACACCGATGGATGTATGGAGCGCCCGCCGGGTACGTTCCCCGTCTCCCTTTCCAATACAGTTGGAGATCACCACGTTGGTACCTACAGACAGTCCCACAAACAGATTGACGATCAGGCTGATGGTGGAGCTGTTGCTGCCCACCGCAGCCATGGCACTGGTTCCGGCATACCTGCCCACCACTGCAATATCGGCGGCATTGAAAAGCTGCTGTACAATACTGCTGAACGCCACAGGCATTGCAAACAGCAGTATTTTATCCCACAGACATCCGTGGAGCATATCCACCTTTTTTTCTGTGACAGTTCTCACAGGTTAACACCTCCTATTACTTTTTTCCGCCCGATATTATAGCACAGTGGCAGCGGAATGGCCGTTGTAAAACTGCACAAATAAAAGAACATGGATCCATTTTTCTTGCCTGTTTTCCCCCGTTATACTATACTCAAATTAATTTCCCGAATATCGGGGACAGTTTTTCAGATTTTTGCGACTATATAGGCGTCATGACAAAGGAGGACACAGAAACCATGGACGAACGCACCATACTGAAACGGTTATCCAGAGGCAGTCAACGTGCACTGGAAGCTGTCATCTCCCAGTTCAGTGCCTATGTGGTCACGGTGGTACATAACCGAAGCCGGGGATGCCTATCGCCGGAGGACGAAGAGGAAATCGCCTCAGACGTTTTTCTCACCCTCTGGCAGCACGCCGGTTCGATTCAGCCGGGTCATATCAGGCCATGGCTGGGCAGTGTTGCCAGAAACAAAACTTCAGACCGGCTCAGGCAGATGAGATTCACCCTGCCATTGGAGGAGAATCTGATTATCATCGACAATCTCCAGTGGGAGACCCTGAGCCGCAAGGAGCTGGCAGAACAGCTCCGTATGGCGCTGAAAACGCTGAAACCGGAAGATCAGATCATCTTCTATCGTTTCTATGACCTCTGTGAAACAACCGAACAGATAGCCAACGCCTTAAACATGCCATCCTCCACGGTGAGAAGCCGACTGAGCCGTGGACGGGATGCACTGAGGCACACACTTTGCCAAGGGGGATTTATCAGATGAGTTTAAAGATCGACGATCTCATGGAATATATGGACATACCCCTGTGTTCCACACCAATCCTTCCCCCCCAGCGGCAGGAAAGGATCTTGAAGATGACCATGAAAAAAATCAAAGAAACCTCACGACCCCGCCGCCCACTGCGTATCGCCGCATGGGTTGCCACCGCTGCCGTGCTGCTTTGCGGCACCGCCTTCGCAGCCTATGAATTTGATCTGTTTGATTTGAAGCAGCTGTTCGGACAGGATGCTGCCATGCTGGAGGAAACCGCAACCATCTTTGCCCCTGCCCCGGATGAAGTCACCTCCGCATTCTCGAACCTCAGTTATGTTTCCGCAGGAGACTATAATTATCTGCTCCGGGGTGAGGTAACCGCCACATACACCGCCCTTTACGCCAGTTTTCAGGTTTCTCAAATCAGTGATCAGATCACACCCTTTCCCGATACCGGGCTGCAAATGGCCTTTGCCGGATATGAGACAACCTGTTTCATTCGCGATTCCAACCCCGCCATTGTAAACCTGTATGCCACTCTGGACGCGTCCCTTTCTGAAGGTGCCACGGTAGATTTTCTGGTAACCGGCGAAGATACAGAAGCACTGATTCTGGACGCTGTTCCGGTGGTGCTATCCGATGCCAACACCCTTGTGGTGACGGATCAGGATCCCAGCGCCGACTATGTTCCGGACACCATCTCCATGACCCAGAACTCCATCTCCATAACGGGACATTTCCAGAAGGAATTTGCAGATTATGCAGCACAGCTGGATGCCTCCGGCAGCTATGGCCTCAGTTTCTTCTTTCCCCTCTATGACAAGTACATGGATGAATTCGATCCGGCAAGCGCTCATGAGGATCTGGAAGGATACCTCACCCGTCGTGAAGTGACCGAAGACGGACTGTTTACGCTGGAATGGTCCATGACCAAGGGGATCCCCGGGTTCGGCAAGCTGGAATGGGCCGGTGTGACCTACGAATTGCCGGAACCAGAACCTTCAGAAGCAGAGGCACCTTCGGATTTCACCCCGAACTTCACCAATTCCGCCGAAACCCAGGATTACCGGTTCACCCTGGAATCCATGGTCTCCACCGGCAACTTGCTCTGTGCCATTGTGGATATGGAGCCTGTGACCGAATACAGTGCCGCCCACATGGATCTGGATGCAAGTACCCTGTCCATCGTTTGCAGCAACACCACGTCCTCCGGGGGCGGAACTACCAGCTGCCGCTTGATCGAAGCGCGAGAAGAAATGAGCCGTTATCTGGTCTATTCTCTGTCCCGGAAGCAGGACGCATTCCAGCCCGGAGACATTATCACCTTCAATATTCTCTCCATCATTGAGGAAGGCGATACCGCTGAACACAGCTACAGTCTGTTTGACGTTACACTGGAACAGACGCTCCAGACCTCCACGGATGCGGTTCAGGTCTCTCCGGAACAGGATAATCTGGTGCACTTCGACCAGGTCACGCTTACCCCCATGACACTGTTCCTCTCCGGCACCTACGACCCCAACACCGATACCGGTGAACTTGCCCCTGCGGATTTTGCCTTCCGCAATCCGGAGATCATTCTGAATCTGAAGGACGGCACCAGTATTACTTTGCTGTCAGCCTCTGACGCAGAGGATGATACCCTTTCAGACTGCCACATTGTGTGCAGTGACGACAGCGGAGATGCCTCCGGCAGTGTCACCCACACCTATATGTTCTCCCAGACCATTCCCCTCGAGGATATGGACACCATTCTGATCGACGGTGTAACTTATCAGCTCCAATACAACGCCGGCTGATCCCGTACCGCCCCCTCCGGACAATCTCCGGAGGGGGCGGTTTTTCCATATGAAACAGGTGTCCGCCGGATACAGATTTTGAAAGCCCCCTGTGACAGTTTTCAGTCTCCTGCCCGCAACAAAACAATCCCTGCATTTTCAGCCATTTTTACAGTAAACGTCCCGCATGGCAAATACCATCTCTTTTCAATTCTCACCCCAATGGATACAATGGACTTGTCCCCCACATGGAGACAAATATAAAAAAGGAGTGTTTGAAATGAAAAGAATCCCTGCACTGCTTCTGGCACTGGCCATGATTCTGGGTCTGTTCGCAGGCTGCGGAACCGAAGACGCTTCCACCAATGTCTCTGTCTCGGCTCCCGCATCCGCTGTCTCTGCCCAGGCTCCGGATGTACAGGATGCCGATGCTCCCGCTGCTGATGAATCAGCTATGGCTGCGGAATCCTCTGTAGACACATCCGGCGAAGAGGCCCCGGGTTATACCCCCGCTGTCAACTTCCCCGGCAGTGACACCGCCCGGCTTCACTACAGCAACGAATATACTCTCCCCATCAGCGAAGAGGGTACCACCATCACATGGATGCGCAACCAGCTGAACCTGATGGGACCTTTGGGTGAGCTTGGGCTGAGCACCCTTCAGGATCTGGACGCAATTCAGGAGCTTCAAAAGCGCACCGGCGTTACCATTGAGTACACCGAGCTGGACTTCTGGACTGCTCAGGAGAAAATGAACATCGCCATTGCCTCCGGAGACTATCCCGCCCTGATCTCCGACCTCTCCTACACCGGTGGCAATACCGGGGCACTGGAGGATGGAATCATTGTAGACCTGACTGACGACCTGAGTGAATTCTCTCCCAACTACCAGTACATGATCGACTCCAACCCGGAGGTTGCCCCCATCTTCCGAAACGATGGAAAGGTACTGTGCTACATGAGCCCCTATGAAAACTTCGTTCAGAATCAGGGGCTTGTGATCCGGAAGGACTGGCTTGACGAGCAGGGTCTGGACGTTCCCAAAACCTATGCCCAGATGTTCGATACCCTGAAAGTTTTCCGCGACGCATACAACACGGATACAGCCATTTACTTTAACTCTGACTGTGTGATCAACGGTCTTGTGGTAGGCTATGACGTTGCCTCCTTCTCCGCCGGTGGCACTGCAACCGCTCTGCCCTACTATGCAGTAGACGGCGTAGTCCATTGCACCCTGATCGAAGACGGCTATCGTGATTACCTCACAGAGATGAACAAGTGGTACAATGAGGGGCTCTTCGACAAAGGCTTCGGTGGCATCGCATATGATCCCATGGGTGGCGAGCTTGCCGAGCTTCAGGCCAACGGCACTGTAGGCGTCTGGTGCACCTCCGGCGAGGGCATCGGCAATATCACGCAGCCTGTTACCTGCGTTCCCAATCTGGTGGTAAACGAAGGGGACATGGATCACCAGACCTCCACCTCTCTTGTTACCGACTCCACCAACACCTTCATCACCAGCTGCTGTGAGGATGTGGAAACCGCCATGCGTTTCCTTGACTATCTCTACTCTGAGGACGGCATTCTCTTCTACAACTACGGCTTTGAAGGGATTGACTTTGAACTGGACGAAAATAACACCCCCAGATTCACCGAAACCGTAATTAACAACGAGTATGGCGTGGATGTACCCAACATGCTCCGGATCCGTCGTCCCTACTCCCTCTGCTCCTCTCTGATGATTCTCTATGGCACCGCTGAGTTTAATACTGACCTGAAGAACGAAGCATGGGATGTTTGGAGTTCCAATATGGACGGCGCACACTACATTCCCTCCAACGTATCCATGAACGCAGAGGAAACCGAAACCGCCTCTTATTACATCGCAGACATTGTAACTTACGCCTCCCAGATGATCCCCCAGTTTATCTCCGGAGATAAGCCCCTCAGCGACTGGGATGACTTTGTTGCCCAGCTCAAGGAAATGAGCATTGAAGAATGCATCGCAGCCCAGCAGTCCGCATATGAGCGCTGCATGAAATAACCGTATTCATTGCTGCGGGTCAATCTACCGGCCCGCAGCAAAATATAAACAGGCACATTGATTCAGAAAGGAAGATCGTAAATGACCTATTACTTAGGCATCTTCGCTACCCCCGGCGGTGATAAACACCATCTCTTTGCCATCAACGGCCAGAGCGGAACAATCACAAACAGCATGGGTCCGGTCACCCTGACAGATTTTGTTGCAACGGACAATGGATTCTCCGCAGACATGCCCGCCGGCATGGGGAAACATCATTTTGAAGCTACATATACAGAGGATGGTCTCCATGTGGTGGGAACCGTCATTATGGAGGGAAATCCGGTAGGAACTTATGAAGCCGATATGGAGGAAGTCAAAACCGACGAACTGCCGGAAGATCCCGAAGGCCCCTCCGGTCCTCCTGATGGCCCGGGTGGTCCCGGCGGTCCCGGTGGCCCCGGAGGTCCCGGTGGCCCCGGAGGTCCCAGTGGTCCCCCGCACATGTCTCAGGGCCAAGCAGAACGTCCTGACCCTATCGGGGATCCTGTTTACAAAACTCTTTATCCCGGAGAATACAGTTCGGAAGAAGCCGAGCTTTTAAAGGCAATCCGCGATGATCTGTATAATCACCGGACAGAGGGCGCATCCGGCGTCCGTCCCAACAGTGGCGTTGGCCCCGCACAGGTGGACTTTACCATGACCGAGGATATTCTTCGTGGGTTTGCTTACGCGAATAACCAGTATAATCCCCTGTTTACAGATCCGGATTACGCAAAGGAAACCAAATGGGGACAGCTCATTGCAGCTCCCTGTCTGGAGTGTACAGATATTCAGTTCCCTTCTCTGCCGGATAACACAGGAATCTGGGATGGTATTGCCCGCTTTGTCCCCGGCAAGGGACTGGATCATGAGGTATATTTTGTCCGTCCCATGGTTGCTGGAAAACACTATCATTACGTAAATTATTATGATACCGTAGAAGATCTTACTGATCCCAAGGGTTCCACCGTTCGTCCAATCCGCATTGCAGGATATGGAGCTCTTGTGGATGAACTCGGACAGGAATATGTTAAAATCCGTCACTCCACGGTAGAGATCTATGGAATTCTCAAGGACAAAACACAAGCAGCTGACTATCCCAGCGATCTTGGCAAAACCATTCAGGCCAAAGCCTTCGAACCTGTTCATCAGTACACCGATCAGGATTATGAGAAAATGATGAATCTTTGGCGCAACGAATACGTTCGGGGCAAAAACACCCTCTACTGGGAGGATGTCAATATCGGAGACGAGCCCACCCCCACCTGCGAGGGCCCCAGATATCCCGGCTCGAAGCCTATGAATCGATTTGCACCTCAAATCAAATTTGCTCCATCCAAAGAGGATATGGAGGCCATGGCACGCCGAGAGGACCGTTCCTTTACATCTGTCGAATATCAGTTCTATCCTGAGCGATATCCTGACGGTGCCCCTGCGGACGCAATGAACTTCGGCCCGGGTGGTCCCGGTGGTCCCGGTGGACTAGGCGGTCCTGGTGGACCCGGTGGACCCGGTGGTCCTGGTGCACCCGGTGGATTTGGCGAGGGTCCCAAATTCATTCCCACAGTCAGAGATTACCTGCTTTCCGGTGCGTATGACAAACTCAAACGGGATAATCACGGCATCTGGATGCTGAAAGAGGACGAGGGTCTCCCTGAAACCGCAGATATTGCCCCGATATATAAACGCTCCTCCTGGTCCAACACCACCGGTCGTATGGAAATCGCACGGTTCCTGAGCAACTATGCCGGAGATGACGGATTTGTGGCCTCCTGCTGCTGGCGTCTGGCATTCTGGCCTCATTTGGTTAAGAATCCCTATCCGGCAGATTATGACCGGCCCAGCTATCTTCAGAAGGTTCCCTACATGAAGGATCGTTTTATGGAAGTACACGGCTGCGATGGTATGGCCTCTATCACAAAGGGATATGTATCCGATAAGTATACCAAATTCGGAAAACACTACATAGACCTGGTCTGCTGGTGTGAAGATATCGAAGGACGCATCTGGTGTGAAGGCTACGGCTCCATCGAACTTCCCTCCAGAAACGCATAACAACAGCTCCCCAGAGGCGTAATGCTTCTGGGAAGCCCTTTTTTATTATCAGAATATAAAAAAACGGACATCAAAATAAATTGATGTCCGTTTATGGCAGGGGCGCAAGGGATCGAACCCTGGACCTACGGTTTTGGAGACCGCCGCTCTACCAGCTGAGCTACACCCCTATATAAACTTCATTTTGGTGGGCCCTCAGGGACTCGAACCCTGGACCGACCGGTTATGAGCCGGTTGCTCTAACCAACTGAGCTAAAGGCCCATATCAAAACCATCGCATAAGGCCGCCACCATAGTGACGGCCTTAGCATGGTTGGCTCCCCAAGTTGGACTCGAACCAACGACCCTGCGATTAACAGTCGCATGCTCTACCGACTGAGCTATTGAGGAATATAA
>CAZFGL010000026.1:0-20886 GCA_964518645.1 uncultured Oscillospiraceae bacterium
ACGATCACCCTGTTGCTGAACTCCGAGGGCAAGAAGATGGGCAAGACCGTGTCCGGCGCTGTCTGGCTGGATCCCAACAAGACTACCCCCTATGAGTTCTATCAGTACTGGCGGAACGTTGGGGATGACGATGTGCTTAAATGCATCCGTATGCTCACATTCCTGCCCCTGGAAGAGATCGACAAGATGGACAGCTGGGAAGGCAGCCAGCTGAACACTGCCAAGGAGATCCTGGCTTATGAGCTTACTAAGCTGGTCCATGGTGAGGAAGAGGCTGAGAAGGCACAGGCTGCTGCGAAGGCAATCTTTGGTGCGGGTGCAGACTCCGCAAATATGCCCACCACCACACTGACAGAGGATGACCTGACCGATGGACAGATTGGTGTGCTGAGACTGATGGTCAAGTGTGGCCTGTGCAAGTCCAACAGCGAGGCAAGAAATCTGGTAGCACAGAAGGGTGTGTTTGTGGCAAACAAGATGGTTGAGGATTCCAAGCAGACCGTTTCTGCCGAAGAGCTGAAGGAAGGCGTTGTAATCCGTAAGGGTAAGAAGGTTTTCCACAAGGCAATTCTGGGATAACTGTGATTGCGTGTGTGGCGGATTTATCTGCCGCACACGCTTTTTTAAACCCTTCGTAAAATAGTTGATCCGGCCTGTTGTTTATGCACACAGGCCGGATTTTTTTGACGTTATTTCACTCTGGCGACGGTCGTTTTTGGATGGGTGTTTTGATTTCAATAAATCAGAATGCATGTTATAGATATTTGATCATCTGCATCTCTCTGAAATGCATACCCAGAAATGTATATTCCGCCTCTTTGACCGGTTCAAAGCCGATGGATGCATATAGTTTGCGTGCAACAGTGTTTTTCAGAGATACACTGATATACAGCTTATCGGCATCATGATTTTTCATGAAATAATCAAGAAATTCCAATGCCGCCTGTTTGCCGTAACCCTTATTCATAAACTGCTTGCCAATCATAAACCGACTCAGTGACCAGCCCGGCAGGGTATCATCGTAGTCATACAGCAGGAATCCCACCATGGTCTCACCGTGATAGATTCCCAAAGTATATAATCCATCCTCGTATGCCACTTCTACAAGCGACTGCTTGTTGTCTGCGACAAACCCGGTTTGGCTGGCATCGATACTCAGTGATATACAATCCCAGTAATTTGATTTGTCTATGTTTCTGAATTCCATTTTGCTTCTCCAAATTCGATTTTCTGAATAACAACCGCCCGAACGTGTTTGTCCGGGCGGTTGTTATATTCATCATGAATCCGTTTACGCTTCACGACAGCTTCTGGCAAGTACCGTGTATGCGGATTTATCATATACCAATTCCACCGCCGTGTGAAGCTGGGACATTTATTCGAAGGGGCTTTCTTCCGGTTCAACGCCGTAAACTTTGCGGCACTGATCCAGTGCGGCATCCTCCAAGGCGGCGGAGATCAGTACGGAAATGTCCACGGTGGAGGTGGTGATCATGGTCATAACCAGATTCGCCTCTGCAAAGGCGGTGAAAACGCCGGCTGCAACACCGGGAGTGGTGACCATGTTCTGATCAAAGAAATTGATCTTGGTCATACCGGGGGACAGTTCCATGGAAAGCTCAGGATATTTGGGCTTGAAGCTGTTCACCAGGGGCATGAGTTGCCCCATGGCTTCCATGGGAATGGTGAAGGCCATGGAGATGTTCTTGCCCTGAGGGGCGGTCTGGGAGATCATATCCACGTTGATGCCGCTCCCGGAAATGGCGGAGAAGATCTCACTGATGCAGTTAGACTCGCAGGGGACATTTCTAAGGGTTACCAGAGCGATATTCTGGCAGTATGTGATAGACGTCATTTTAAATTACCTCCGAAACCAGATCTTCCATGTTGTAAATACCGGGTTGGGTTTTTCCTGCAATGAATGCGGCGGCCTTGACAGCGCCGTTTGCGAATATCTCCCGAGAATAAGCGGTGTGCCGAATCTCGAGCACCTCATCGGTGCCTGCGAAAATAACCTCATGCTCCCCGACGATGGTACCGCCCCGGACGGCACTGATGCCAATCTCGTTTTTGGATCTTGCGCGGCGGGTGCTGTGACGCTCGTAGATATACTCCGGCTTTTCCTCCAGTACCTCGGCAGCAGCATCCGCGATCATCAGTGCGGTGCCACTGGGGGCATCCAGCTTCCGGTTGTGGTGCTTTTCCACAATCTCAATGTCGCTGGTACCGCCGAGAACCCGGGCGGCCTGACGAACCAAAGCCAGCAGCACATTGATCCCCAGACTCATATTTGCGGATTTGAACACCCGTATGGACTCTGCTGCCGCCTGGATATCCTCAAGCTGTGACTCACTGTAACCGGTGGTGGCCAGTACAATGCCGCAATTCTTATTCTTGCAGAAATTCAGCAGCCCGGAGAGCGCATTGGGGTGGGAAAAGTCAATGACACAATCGGCAGTGCCGGGAAACTCCATGGGATCGGCGTAAACAGGATAATCGTTTTTCTTCACCGGGTTCATATCGAATCCGGCAACCACTGTAATATCCGGGTTTGCAGCACACATTTGGGTCACGACCTGACCCATTTTTCCGTTGCAGCCGGAGATGATCACGTTTGTCACGGATGCAGCATCCTTTCTTTTGTGGGATTTGTGTTAGATCAGACCCTTTTCCCGCAGCGCATTGGCGAGCCGTTCCTTTGTGGCAGCTTCCATTTCGCACAGAGGCATACGGAGAGGCCCCACTTCCAGCCCCATCAGATTCAGAGCGGTCTTTACGGGGATGGGATTCACTTCGCAGAACAGGGCATCGATCAGCTCCATATACTGAACCTGCATTTTCGCAGCTGCTTCATAGCAGCCCTCCAGACAGGCCTGTGCCATCAGTGCGGTTTCCTTGGGGCAAATGTTTGCCAGCACGGAGATAACGCCCTTGCAGCCCATGGCCATATAGGGGACGATCTGATTGTCGTTACCGCTCCAGATATTAAAGTCGTCACCGCAGGCATCCAGCGTCCGGAGAACGATATCTGTGCTGCCGGAGGCCTCCTTCACGCCGTTGATCAGGGGGTGCTTTGACAGTTCCTTGTATACGGGGACGGACATGCCCACACCGGTACGGGAGGGGACATTGTAGACAATCATGGGGATGGAAACGCTGTCAGCTACAGTCAGAAAATGGCGAACAAGACCCTTGCTGGAGCATTTATTATAGTAGGGGGTAACCTGCAGGGTGGCATCGGCACCTACCCGCTCCGCTTCTTTGGTGAGATACACTGCATGAACGGTCTCGTTGCTACCGGTACCGGCAATTACGGGAATGCGTCCGTTTACAACACGGACGGTGTGTGCAATGGCCTCGATGTGTTCAGGATCTTTCAGTGTGGCGGACTCACCGGTTGTGCCGCAGATGGTGATGGCGGAGGTTCCGCCGGCGATCTGCAATTCGATCAGCTGTGTCAGCTTATCGTAGTTTACCGATCCGTCTGGATGCATGGGCGTTACGATGGCAACGCTGGAACCAGTAAAAACAGGTGTTTTCACAGTGATAACCTCCCTTATTTCCGGTCGATGTAGCCTTCAGCACACAGCAGCTCAGCCAGAAGCACTGCGCCACCTGCTGCACCACGGAGGGTGTTGTGGGAAAGGCAGACAAATTTCATATCATACTGGGAATCTTCGCGGAGACGGCCAACGGAAATGGCCATACCACCCTCCAGCTCCCGGTGTAGCCGGGTCTGTGGCATATTGTCCTCTTCAAAATAGTGAATGAACTGCTTGGGGGCGTGGGGGAGCTGCAGCTGCTGGGGACGTCCCTGGAATTCCTTCCACATCTGCTTTACATCTTCAAAATCAGGTTTCCGGTCAAAGGAAGCGAACACGGCAGCCATATGGCCGTCAGATACAGGAACACGGAGACACTGGGCGGTAACATCAGGGGAGAGGGCGTTTTTGATCACACCGTCCTCAACCTTGCCCCAGACCTTCATAGGCTCCTGCTCGGACTTCTCTTCCTCGCCACCGATGTACGGAATCAGGTTATCCACCATCTCCGGCCAGGTCTCGAAGGTCTTGCCCGCTCCGGAAATTGCCTGATAGGTACACACAAGGACTTTATTCAGTCCATATTTCTCCTTGATGATGGACAGAGCGGGAACATAGCTCTGGATGCTGCAATTAGACTTCACCGCCACAAAGCCACGGCGGGTTCCAAGACGCTTCCGCTGAGCTTCGATAACCTTCAGATGGTCGCTGTTGATCTCGGGAATGACCATGGGGACATCAGGGGTGCCACGGTGTGCGGAGTTGTTGGAAACAACGGGGCATTCCAGCTGAGCGTATCTGTTCTCCAGCGCACGGATTTTCTCTTTATCCATATCCACAGCACAGAATACAAAGTCCACAAGACCGGCGATCTTCTCAGCATCGTTCTCTGCGTCCATTACGGCGATTTCCCTGGCCCAGCCGGGAATATCGACCTTCATGCACCATTTCTTGCCCACAGCGTCCTCATATTTCTTTCCGGCGGAACGGGAAGAGGCGGCCAGTACCACAGTTTCAAACCAGGGGTGGTTATCCATCAGGGTAATAAAGCGCTGACCTACCATACCGGTTGCGCCGATAATACCTACTTTGTATTTTTCCATATTGCATCGCTCCTCAGATATAGCATAGCAGATTTTCGAAAAAATGTGCCTATAAAAAAGCCGGCAGGGGAGTCCGCCGGTGTACGGCAGACAGAAAAAACGACTACCACTTTAAAGTAATACTACCATACAGTCCCGGGCACTGTCAAGGGACTGGGGCGTATAAGAATTGTCTGTTTTGACAGCGTTTTTCGGGCATTTTGTCGGGGCTTGAATCAGAACATGTCGAAGAATTCCTGCTCCATGGTTTTCTCTGTTTCCAGCTCGTCACGGATCTTTTCCAGCACCACACGACAGACATATCGGTTGATACTCTCGCCGTGCTTTTTCGCACAATATTCGATAAGCCTCCGGCTTCCTTTAGGGAGCGCCATATTGATGCGGTCATAGTGGGCGGAAGTGTATTTATTGTTGGCACGGATCTTTGCATCAGAGTTTTTCTTTTCAGCCATTTTTCATCACCGGAGATATTATAGCACAGGAACACAAAATCGTCCAGATATACAATGTTTAATTTATAATAAATGCATTAAACATTGTAAGGTTTTGGACTATTTTTGCAAAAAAGGTTGCGGAAGCGGGCGGAATGTACTATGATATTATGGATTTGGTGTGCGCCGAATTAATTATATTTAAGATAAGAGGATTCATCGTGAAAACAAGCGATTTTAATTATGATCTGCCACAGGAGCTGATTGCACAGACTCCGCTGGAGCGTCGGGACGGCTCCCGGCTTATGACTCTGAGTCGGGAAACAGGGGAGATTGCCCATCGGCATTTTTATGACCTGCCGTCCTTCTTAAAACCGGGGGATACACTGGTGCTTAATGACAGCCGGGTGCTCCCTGCAAGACTCTATGGTCGGCGAAACCCCACCGGCGGTGCGGTGGAGCTGCTACTGCTGAAGGAACGCACCGGAGGAAACTGGGAGTGCCTTGCACGTCCCGGTCGGAAGCTGAAGCCCGGGGCAGAGGTTGTATTTGGAGACGGAGAACTGTCTGCAACCATTGTTGAGGATTTGCAGGAAGGCAAAAAGCTGGTACAGTTCCATTATGAAGGAATATTTCTGGAGGTTCTGGAGCGTCTGGGTAAGATGCCTCTGCCACCTTATATTAAAGAAGAGCTTCAGAACGGCGAGCGGTATCAGACGGTTTATTCCCGGGTGGTTGGCTCCGCTGCTGCGCCTACGGCCGGGTTGCATTTTACGCCGGAGCTTCTGAAAACCATCTCTGATATGGGCGTTCAGATTGCTTATGTGACCCTCCATGTGGGGCTTGGTACTTTCCGTCCTGTTGCTGTGGAGAATGTTCAGAATCATCATATGCACTCGGAATTCTGTATGATTTCTGCGGAAACTGCGGATATTCTGAACAAAACCCGGGAAAATGGGGGAAGAATTGTCTGTGTGGGCACCACTTCCTGCCGTACACTGGAGTCCTTCGCCAATGATGACGGCACCTTTGAAGAGAAATCCGGATGGACGGAGATCTTTATTTATCCCGGCTATCGGTTTAAGGCCATGGATGCGCTGGTGACCAATTTCCACCTGCCTGAAAGTACGCTTTTGATGCTGGTCTCTGCCTTTGCGGGGAAGGAGCATGTGATGCATGCATATGAAGAGGCAGTGAAAGAGCGGTACCGTTTCTTCTCCTTTGGAGATGCGATGTTCCTGTACTGAAAAGAGAGGTAGAAGTATGTTTAAAGTATTAAAAACAGAAGGTCTTGCCCGACGTGGTGAATTCACCTGCCCCCACGGCACGGTTCAGACCCCTGTATTTATGAATGTGGGCACGCAGGGTGCCATTAAGGGCGCACTCAGTGCGGCGGATCTTGAGAAGATCGGCACACAGGTGGAACTGAGCAACACTTATCACCTGCATCTCCGTCCCGGCGATCAGGTGGTCAAGGCCATGGGTGGTCTCCATAAATTCATGACCTGGGATGGGCCGATTCTGACAGATTCCGGCGGATTTCAGGTGTTCTCCCTTGCGGGCCTTCGGAAAATCAAGGAAGAGGGCGTCACTTTTGCGTCCCATCTGGACGGCCACAGAATCTTTATGGGGCCTGAGGAGAGTATGCAGATCCAGTCCAATCTTGGGTCTGATATTGCCATGGCCTTTGACGAATGTGTGGAAAATCCCGCTCCCAGAGCCTATGTGAAGGCCTCTGTAGAACGTACACAGCGATGGCTGGAACGGTGTATCCGTGAACTTGACCGGCTGAATCAGCTGCCGGACACAGTAAACCCCGGACAGGTGCTTTTTGGCATCAATCAGGGTGGTATCTATGACGATCTCCGGATCTGGCATATGCAGCAGCTTCGGAACATGCCTGTTGCCGGTATTGCCATCGGTGGTCTTGCGGTAGGTGAGCCTACGGAGACTATGTATCACATTCTGGATGTGCTGGCACCCCATACACCAGAGGATAAGCCCCGGTACCTGATGGGCGTGGGCACCCCCAGCAATATTATTGAGGGTGTGGCCAGAGGTATTGATTTCTTTGACTGCGTTATGCCTGCAAGAAATGCCCGTCATGGTCGGCTGTTTACATGGGAAGGCGCTATCAACATGAAAAACGCCAAGTACATTTATGATGATAAGCCCATTGATTCCCACTGTGACTGCCCGGTTTGCCGTCGGTATACCAGAAGCTATATCCACCATCTGTTTAAGGCGGAAGAGATGCTGGCAATGCGCCTTGCGGTTATGCATAACCTGTATTTCTACAATAAACTGGCAGAACGGATCCGGGAAGCTCTGGATCAGGGGTGCTTTGAGGATTTCCGTAAGGAGTATTCTGAGAAACTTGCGAGAAAAATATAACTTATCCTTGAAATCTGCGGGTTTTGCCCGTATAATAAACCCACAATTTAAAACGGAGGAATGAATCCATGAATTTTGCAATCCTTACCGAGGCTTCCACTGGTGGCTCTCTGGTTACCATGCTGCTTCCCTTTGTTGTTCTGATCGCAGTGTTCTATTTCCTGCTGATCCGTCCTGAGAACAAGAAGAAAAAGGCTCTGAACGAAATGCGCAACGCTCTGTCCGTTGGTGACGACGTTACCACCATCGGCGGCATCGTTGGCAAGGTTGTCCACATTAAGGACGATCTCATCACCATCGAGACCAGCGAGGATCGTGTCCGCATCCAGTTTACCCGTTGGGCTATTTCCACCACCGGTACCCAGACTGACGAGACCAAGTGATTTCGGAATAATCAAACTCCTTTCGCATACTCTTTTTTAGAGCTTGCGAGAGGAGTTTTTTTATGAAATCAAAACTGAAACCGGGCAGTATTCTGTTGGGGGCGGGAGGCATGCTTGCCCTTGGCGTAGTCTTTTCCATGATCAGTGCCGGGCTGATTTCAGCCGGGGTGATTCCTGCGGGCGGGATCGGATGGGTTGCGCTGGCGATTGGTATCGTTGCCTGTTTTCTGGGAGGCAGATTGGCTGCGGGACATGCCGGTTCGGCGTTGCTTCCTACAGCAGTGCTCTCCTGTATATTGTATCTGTTTGTTTTGACTTTCCTGCAATTGGTGGTTCTGAAAGGCTTTAGAAGCATCAATTTATGGGAGATTATCCCCTGCCTGGCTGGATCTGGATGCGGTGCGGCCTCCTGTTCCGGAATAAAACGAAAAAATTGATATATACACCAAAAAAGTGTCCCGAACCTATAGACTTTGAATTTTAAGTATGATATACTCCGGATATGGGAAGGAGTTCCCTGTAAGAACCCGCTTTTGAGGAGGTTTTGATATGAAAAGAATAACCCGTAAGCTGTCCTGGCTTCTGCTGGTTGCCATGCTGTTCAGCATGTTCAGCAACGGTATTTATGCTGCGGACGAAACTGCTGCCCCGGTTGTTTTCGGCGTTGTTGAGACGCAGGAACCTGCTGTTCCAGAAGGAGAAAACCGGGAGCCCGCAGCCCCTGCTGCTCCCGCTGTTTCCGGCGTACCTGAAGCAACGACAGAACCCGGCACTGAGACTGGGGAAAAGGTTCCGGAGACCACTGTAGATCCCAAGGAGCCGGTCACTGATGCTGAAAAGGTCGATGAGACTGAAACGAAAGGCGCTGATGAGATCGCAGGCTATGATGATCAGGAACTGGATCATATTGATGTCCGCATTCAGAATGTAACTCTGAACATCGCTAAGAAAGTAGTGGACGTCACTACCGGAGCCCAGATCGGTACCTCCACGACGGAGACCGTTACTGCATCTGTTGTCGGTGTAAAGTCTGTTACCATTAACGGCACGAAGTATACCGGCTTCTACAAGATGGATAATTATGAGTTCAGAAAAAACCTTCATGATGGAATCGATGTAGATGATATGAGCACATCTTCGACTGCCACACTTGTGCTTGATCTGGCAGATCGAACAGGAAATGTGTACAAGGATGTGTCTTTTTCCTACGATTACTCCGGTATTGTCTATGCTATGGAGCATTGCGATGGATTTACTACGATGACTCTTCCGTCTATTGGGGTAATTCCAGGTATCACACTGAAAAAATATTCCGGAATTGATTTTGATCCCGGAAAGGGGACTGTCGGTCTTACCGGTGTCACCCGTGTTTCCTATGTATTCCCTGTAGAGAAGAAATGGGACGACGGAAACAATCAGGACGGCAATCGTCCTGCCAGTGTAACGGTTCAGCTTTATGCCAACGGAAAGGCTGTCAAGGGAAAGACACTGACCCTGAATGCGAACAACAACTGGAAGGGCCAGTTTGAAAATCTTGATTCTGTGGACAGCTGTGGCAAGACTATTAAATACACCGTGGATGAGACTTGTGTACCGGCCGGTTATACAAAGTCTGTTTCCGGCGGTGTGATCACCAACAGCTATACTCCCAAGACTACATCTGTTACCATTAGCAAGGCGTGGAGTGACGGCAACGATCAGGATGGAATCCGTCCTGAGAAAATCGAAGTGGCACTTTATGCAGGTGATGTTAAGGTTGGCGAATATGAGGTTAAGAAGTCCGAAAACTGGACTCTGACCATTGATAATCTGCCTCTGAACTATCAGGGCAAAAAGATCGTGTACTCCGTGGTGGAGACCGGTGTTGATGGATACGAGGGGACTGTTACCGGTAATGGTACCGGCAGCGTAACTATCACCAACACCCATACCCCCGAGACCATGGACATTACCGTGAACAAGGTTTGGAAGGATAACGACGATCAGGACGGCATCCGTCCCGAGACCATCACTGTTTCTGTGACCGCTAAGGGCGCCAAGGAAGCTGCTGCCACTGCACAGCTTAAGGCGGATGAGGACGGTAAGTGGACATATACCTTCGAGGATCTTCCCAAGTTCAAGGGTGGCGAAGCAATCGAATATGAGGTTACCGAGACTGCTGTTTCCGGTTATACTACTGAGATTGCCGAAAAGGACGGCGTTGTGGTCATTACCAATACCCATACCCCCGAGACCACTGACATTACCGTGAACAAGGTTTGGAAGGATAACGACGATCAGGATGGAATTCGTCCCGAGACCATTACTGTTTCCGTGACCGCCAAGGGCGCAAAGGAAGCGGTTGCCACTGCGCAGCTGAAGGCAGACGAGGATGGCAAGTGGACATATACCTTCGAGGACCTTCCCAAGTTCAAGGGTGGCGAAGCAATCGAATATGAGGTTACCGAGACTGCTGTTTCCGGTTACACCACTGAGATTGCCGAAAAAGACGGTGTTGTAACCATCACCAATACCCATACTCCCGAGACCACGGCCATTACCGTGAACAAGGTTTGGGAGGATAACGACGATCAGGACGGCGTCCGTCCCGAGACCATCACTGTTTCCGTGACCGCCAAGGGCGCAAAGGAAGCTGCTGCCACTGCACAGCTGAAGGCAGATGAGGACGGCAAGTGGACATATACCTTCGAGGACCTTCCTAAGTTCAAGGGTGGCGAAGCAATCGAATATGAGGTTACCGAGACTGCTGTTTCCGGTTACACCACTGAGATTGCCGAAAAAGACGGTGTTGTAACCATCACCAATACCCATACTCCCGAGACCACGGCCATTACCGTGAACAAGGTTTGGGAGGATAACGACGATCAGGACGGCATCCGTCCCGAGACCATCACCGTCTATGTGACTGTGAAGGGGGAGAAGGAGCCAATTGCGACTGCACAGCTGAAGGCTGACAAGGACGGCAAGTGGAGCTTTACCTTCGAGGATCTTCCCAAGTTCGCTGAGGGTGAAAAGATTGAGTATGTAGTTACTGAAAAGCCTGTTGAAGGTTACTCCACCGAGATCACCGGAAACGGAACTGATACCGTAACCATCACCAATAAGCATGTTTCTCAGATTGACTCGATTTTTGTAAGCAAGGTTTGGAAGGATAACAATAACAAGGAGAACAAGCGGCCTGAGAGCATCAAGGTGATCCTGTATGCAAATGGTCGGGAGATCTCTTCTGCTGAACTGAGCGAGAAGAATCAGTGGAGTGCATGGTTTGAGAACCTTCCTGTAAACGAGGATGGCGCTGAAATCAAGTATGAGGTCAAGGAAGTTGGCGTGAAGTATTACGTTGGCAAGGTTACCGGCAATGTTGAAGATGGTTTTGTGATCACCAACACATATGTTGATATTCCCCTCACCGGCGATACCATGAACCTGCTGTTCTGGGGTCTTATGATCGTTGGCGCAGGTGCTGTGCTTACCGGTCTTGGCGTTCATGCCCGCCGCAAGAGAGCATAACTGATTGAATTTCAGGGAGCAGGGCCTCGGCTCTGCTCCCAATTTTTTTGTGGTCTATGCTTATGTTTTTACGAAAAACAGATGGTGTGTTTAAGAAATTTTAACAGTTTTTTATAAAGAACTGATGTGAAAGCTATGGACAATTATAAATCACTGTGTTATACTGAAATATATCCTGGTTACAACTTGTAACCAAAGGAAGAATTTGAGAAGGAGGTATTCACATGAAAACAATTAGCCGTAAGCTTTCGTGGCTTCTGGTTCTTGCAATGCTGTTTAGCCTTTGTGCAACTGCGGTGTTTGCACTGGAAGGCGATGCACTGACGGTTCAGTGGAAGGGTGAAGCACCTGAAGGTGTGACGGAAGTTCGTCTGGATCTGTACTCCGGCGAAAACAAAGTCAACGAAGCTGACAAGTACCTGACTCTGAAGAAAGAAGATGGGACGTGGACTGTTTCTTACGAGGGTGTCGCACTGTATGATGCAGAGAACGCACTTTATACCCCTAAATTCGCTGAGGGAACCCCTGAAGCTTTGGGTGGTTATGAAGTGAAGCTTACTCGCAATGATGACGGCCTGATTCTGACCTTTGAAAAGAAGCAGTCTGAGGTTAAATCGGAAACGTCCCCTGAGACTTCCCCTGTAACCTCACCGGTTGCGTCCACGGAGCCTCAGCCGGAAGCTTCTCCTGAAACCTCTCCTGTGACTTCTCCCGTGGTTTCTCCTGAAACCTCTCCCGAAGTATCTCAGAATCCTCCTGAGATTCCACCGGAGACTTCTCCCACAAATCCCACCGGTGGCGAAAAGATGTCCCTGACGGTGAATGTTGCATGGGTGGACGGAGATAATCAGGATGGGATTCGTCCTTCTGAGATGGCTGTAAAGCTCACTGATGGAACCAATGTGGTGGAAGGAACCCTGAAAGCAGATGCCGGCTGGATTTACACCTTTACGGATCTTCCCGAGGGCAGCTGGACTGCTGAGGTTGGCACCGTCACCGGTTATACCGCAGATATCTCTGCTGTGACTGACGGCGTGATCACTGTGACCCAGACCCATGCTACGGATAAGCGGGATTACACGGTCAAGGCGATCTGGGATGATGGAAATGACCTTTTGAAGAAGCGTCCTTCCTCTATTACAGTTCAGCTTTACAAGGTAATCGAGGACAATAACAGTGTTAATGTGGGCGAGCCTGCTGTGATCAAGGCTGATGATAAGGGCGAGTGGAGCCATACCTTTACCGGTCTGGATAAAAACTACCAGGGTAACGCAGCGGATTATCGCTTCAAGCTGGTTTATGACGTGGAAGGCTATTCCGTAACCCGGGATTTTGCCCAGGGAACCATTAAGCTGAAAAACAACTATACCGACTATGCAAAGGTAGACGTTAATGTTACCGCGAAATGGGTGGATAACAACAACAAGTATACCAAGCGGCCTGCGTCCATTACGGTTTATCTCTATCAGGATTCTGTGCAGTATAAGACTGTGAAGGTTTTTGCGGATAAGAACGGCAACTGGACTTGCAGCTTCGAGGATCTTCCTGCATACAAGGATGGTAAGGCTGTTACTTACACTGTGAAGCAGGGCGCTGTGACGGATTATGTGACAAAGATCACTTCCTCCACAAAGGACGATGTTGTTACGGTGACCATTACCAACACCTATAAGAATATTCCTCTTACCGGCGACGAAACACAGCTGGTATTCTGGATGGTTCTTGTGATGGTGGCGGCAAGCGGTCTCGGCTATGCGCTGGTTTACAGAAGACATTATAATTAACTAAATGAATGGGCAGAGCTTCGGCTCTGCCCGATTTTGGATGGGTGCCTATGAAGAAAACAATCTATATATTGATCGTGGTGGCTCTGGTTGCGGTGATGGGTGTCAGTGGATTTAAACTGTATCAGGGGTTGCACCGGTATGAGGTGATAGAGGAATACAACGATACTGTTCAGAAGTACGTTGTTTCATCGGCTCCGTCTGCGTCGCCTTCGCCCAAGGGAACGAAACCGCTGGTAACGGACGAAACCTCGGAGATAGAAAAAACGGTCGAAAAGGCGGATGTTGAAACGGCGCCGATCTCGATTGATTTTGCGGCTCTTTTACAGGATGCGCCTGATACAGTTGGCTGGCTTTACGCAGTGGACGGATCCATAAATCTGCCGGTGGTGCAGGGGGAGGATAATCAGTTTTATCTGACCCATCTGCCTGATGGAGAATACAGTTATGGTGGCAGTTTGTTTCTGGACTATCTGAATGAATCGGATTTTTCTGACGAGGCTTCGTTTATCTATGGCCATAATATGAAAAACGGAACCATGCTCCAGCCACTGTTGGAGTATGAAAAGCAGGAATACTATGATAAATACCCTGTAATGTATCTGCTGACCCCTGAGAAGGATTACAAGCTGGAGCTGTTTGCAGGGATCCTGACGGATCTGGAATCCGACGTATACACGTTCTCTTTTGCAACGCCGGAGGATAAGGAAAACTTTATTGACGGCCTTGTGGCCCGCTCCACATTTACGCCGTCCTTTGTCCCCAGGGCAGGGGACAGGCTGCTGTGCCTGTCTACATGCGCTTATGATTATAACGGTGCCCGGTATGTGGTGTTTGGAAAGCTGACAGAGCTTGGAGAAAAGCCGGTGGACGCTGACTGAATGGTTGAGACAAAATGAAGGAACAAATTCGAAAATAGAAAGAAAAACAAAAAATGAATAAAATTTACGCCCCGCGCAGGAATGCGTGGGGCTTCTTTCATATCCAAGATGCGGGGGTGTTGCAAAGAAAAATGGCACAATATATAGGGAAATGACGGCTGGAGAACGTATTTTAGTTGCGAGGTTTACATAATGTAAGTTACATAATTTTTTGGCATAATAAACAAAAATCTAAAAACACCTTGATATTTCAGCAAAACTGCGGTATATTATCAGTACAAAGAATGAAAACGGATGTGCAAAACTCTGTGGATTAAATAATTTCCACAACATATGGTATAGTGTATCCCCGCTGGACATACTATCTATGGGGTGATACATATGACTGTTCGTTTTCCTGCAAGGAACGTGATTTCCGAAAAAGACAACTCTGCGATTCTGCTGTTGCTGATGTTTTTGACGGGAATCCTGATGGGAACGGCGCTGGTTCGTCATTTTGATTTTCTGGCTGCGGTGTTTCCGGGGGTACAAAATCAGGAGGAACTTCAAGGGGTTATTAACCGTGATTTTCTACAGATTTTCCTCTCCTGCGGGAAGTTTCTGGTGCTGATCTATCTTCTGGGTTTTCAAAAATGGGGAGCGCTACTTGTTCCCCCTGTGTTTGGTCTGGAAGGAATTTATTTCGGCGGAACGGTTTCCAGTCTGGTCAACCTGATGGGGGGACGTGGTGTGGTCATGGCCATACTTTTGCAGCTGTTTCGTCTCGTTCTGATGCTTCCTTTTGGATTTTTGCTGGGTGGCTGGTCCGTTCGGCAGAGTTTGCAGTTTTCTGCTTCTGACTCCGGGAAAAACCGGATCGGGGTTCTGGTCGTGACCTTGTGTGTTATGGCCCTGACCGCCTTTCTGGATTGTTCCCTGAGCCGCTGGCTTGGAGGCATGTATTTTTTTAGGTTCGGAGTATGAGAATATGGTCACCTATTTAGCCGCTTATGAGCGCTACCTGACAACTGAAAAAAACGCGTCTGCCAATACGGTATCCTCCTACATGCGGGATATTCGTCAGTTCGCGTCATATGCAGGAGAGCGACAGCTAAAGCCGGTTGATGTGACCCAGACGCATATCAGTACATACCTCAGTTATCTGTCCGGTCAGGGAAAGTCTCCTGCAACTGTATCCAGAGGACTGGCGTCCCTGAAGGGCTTCTTTAATTATCTGGTTTCTCAGGGAATCGTGGAGTCTAATCCTGCGGCCCATGTTACCACGGAGAAGAGCGAGAAAAAGCTGCCTCAGGTTCTGACTGGTAAAGAGGTGGAACGGCTTCTGGCTCAGCCCAAATGTACTGACATGAAGGGCTATCGGGATAAGGCCATGCTGGAGCTTCTGTATGCTACCGGCATTCGGGTCACGGAACTGATTTCTTTGAACATTACCGATGTGAATCTGGCAGGAAGCTTCATTCGCTGCGAGAGCAAGGGGAAGGAACGTGTGATCCCCCTGTATCCTGCGGCTGTGGATGCGCTGGCAGTTTATATGCAGAATATCCGGCCGAAGATGATCGCTGACATTGATGAGCAGGCGCTGTTTGTTAACGTAAGCGGTGATCGGATGAGCCGGCAGGGATTCTGGAAGATCGTTAAAAGCTATCAGGAGAAGGCGCATATTGATAAGGATATTACGCCGCATACTCTCCGGCACAGCTTTGCAACACATCTGCTGGAAAACGGGGCTGATCTTCACTCCATTCAGGAAATGATGGGACACAGTGACATTTCCTCGACTCAGGTATATGCCCAGCTGGTCAAGCAACATCTGAAATCTGTTTACAATAAAAGTCATCCCAAAGCAATGTAAAAAGACGGGGAAACCCGTCTTTTTCTGTTGCGGCGGGGACGCTTCGGTGTTATAATAATCTAACAACGCAATGATAAAGGAGCTTGCTCTATGGCATTATTTTCAAGCAAACGATACTATAAGCCTGGCAAAGGTGTAGAAAAAGATGCACCTGAAAAGAACGCCTTCTTCAAGTTCTTTGAGCTTTACGGAAGAAAGTTCTGGCGTTTTATTGAAGTGAACCTGATTTTTCTGGTAGTGCTTCTGCCTATGCTCATGGCGATTTATGCGCAGGTTTACGATGTCATGTATACCCAGTTTGAAAAGCTGGGGTATACCGGAACCTACGCCTCCTATACGGATGACACTGGGGATTTTACCATTACATCTAAAATGCCCGGCGCCAGCGGCAATGATTATCAGCTGGATATTGATGCGGATAAAAATGGTACATATACGGTTACGCTGTATACCGATCGGGGAGAGGCAGCTGCCGATGCCAACAACACCATTGATACATGGTTTGTTCTGGAGGGAATCTCCACCATCGACGAATTGGCTGCCTACGAAAACGACTATGTTGAATTTTCCGGAAGCGGTCCGCTGACCTCTGGACGGGCAATCAAGCTCTCCGGTGGTGACGGCATGATGAGCCTGTTTACCCCGCTGCTGTATCTGACCATGATCTATTATGCGAACGTTCCTGTTCCGATTCAGGCGTTCCTGCTGATCCTTTCCGTGCTGTGCTATGGCCCTGCAAAATGCGGTGTTACCTATGTACTTCGGAATTTCTCCCGGGAGACCCATTCCTGGCTCAGTGATATCTGGGATAAAGCAAAGGAAAACTGGAAACAGGGTATGCTGTTTGGCCTGCTGGACTGTCTGATTGCGGGGCTGGTGATCTTTAATCTGACATTCCAACCCACTGCGGAACTTGCTTCGATTATGAAGTTGGTCAAATATGCGACTCTGCTGCTGGCGATCTTCTATGTGTTTATGCGCAAGTATTTCTATGTTATGATTGTCACGGTAAAGCTGAACCTGCGTTCGATTCTGAAAAATTCCTGGCTTCTGGCCTTTATCGGTATTTATCGTAACGCATTCAGTGCCCTTGCAAACCTGCTGATTTGGGTGCTGGCGTATTTGCTGATTGCGCTGGTGCATCCCTTTATGGAGATCATTTTCCTGGGGCTGTTTATTTACAGCTTCACCGGCTTCCTGAGCATCAGTGCTACCTATCCCATGGTTGATAAGTATCTGGTAAAGCCCATTGAGGAAATGCTCGCCGCAGAAAAGGCCAAAGAAGAGGAGAAAGCAGAGGAAACTGAGGAGCTTTCCCAGCCTGAACAGCCTGTGCGGGATACAAATCTGTTCTAAAACCAGGTAATTTCCGGAGCGTTTCGCTTCGGAAATTCCTTTAAAGGAGTTTTTATGAAGGTAGACGGCGTATTGTTTGATCTGGACGGAACACTGTGGGACTCTGTGGCAGGTATCCTGCTGACCTGGAATCGGGTTATCACTAAAAACGGGCAATTCCGTCCGCCCATTACCAGAACAGAACTGGAGGAGCTTATGGGGCTTCCCATGGACGAGATTGCAAGGCGACTGTTTCCGGATCAGCCCGGCAGAGTGCAGACTGCTTTGATGGAACAGTGTGCGCAGGAAGAAAACGAGTATCTCGCACAGCACGGAGGCATTCTTTATCCCGGGGTTTCCGAGACATTGAAACAGCTTTCTGCGTCACATAAGCTCTGCATTGTGTCCAATTGTCAAAGAGGATATATCGAGGCGTTTTTACAGGCGCATGGTTTGGCGCCGTATTTTACAGACCATTTGTCCTTTGGTGAGACCGGACTTACAAAAGGGGAGAATAACCGTATTGTGATCCGGAGAAATGGCTTTGAAAATCCAATTTATGTGGGTGACACAGCAGGGGACAGGCAGTCAGCTCTGGATGCAGAGATTCCCTTTGTGTTCTGTCGGTATGGATTTGGCAGTGTTCCCGACTATGACTGGGCCATTTCCGGGTTTTCAGAATTAATCTCGCTTTTTAAATAAAAGAATCCCCATGCCTTTGATGATCAGGGCATGGGGATTCTTGATAATCAACGGGGATACCAGAATGCAAAGTGTGCAGTTTGGAGCCTTTCCAGCATGACAGCGGCATCGGTAGAATTGCCGGTGTCGATGACACAGCCCCAAAAGAGGAGATCCTCAACTCCAAACTGGGTGACAAATGGGGCATCAGAAAGATCCTGTGGGACAAATTCCAGTTCTGATGGAACAGCAAGCTTCTCGATAAAGATCTGATAGTCAGTCTGATCGAAAAGATATAAGCTGCATGCATCCGTGGAAAGCTGCTTTTTCAGGGTCATCAGGTCATCGGAATTTTGCAGGGACAGGGTTGTAATTGTGGCCCGCCTGCCCGAAGCGTCCTCCATAACGGTTTCTGTAAGCATGTGCTGAAAATCCTCAAGAAGGCTTTGATCAAAAGATTGCTCACAGCATATGACCAGAGTGTATTCCGTTTCTTCTTCCGGGACGGGGGATGATGCCAGAAATGTGCCTCCTAAAATCGAAAGAATAATCAGGAGAGAAGCTATGCTGGATTTTATGACAGAATCCTTATTTGGTCGAACATGTGATTTGATGGCGCTGACAATGGCCTGAAAGCTGGATACTGTAAGCCTGAGTATTATGGCGATGAGATCCAGTGGAATCAGCCAGCAGCGTATGTGATTCCACGTTTCTGTGTAGGATTGTTTTCTGGTGAGCAGAAATACAAAGTAAAAGCGAATGGTTTTCTGGGTCAGGCCGGTTTTTTCACATACTTCCTTGCCATGATAGCATGATGCCCTTAGGGGATGTCAATAGGCCATCTGTAAATTGTTTAACCATGCGGGATTTGTACGGGGGAACGGGTTTGAAGATATTGACATAAAACGCAACAAAATAAAAATTTTGTTGCGTTTTTGATTATTATCTGTTACAATAGGTCTATCTTGAATGAAATCAGGTGCTTACTATGTATGATAATGATTGTCCGCGGATTTTAAAGGATTTTCTTGCGTATCACGAGAATATCAAAGGTCAGTCCGCCAAGACCATCTCTGAGTACTATCTGGATCTTCGTATGTTCCTCAGATTCATGGTGATCCTTCAGGAGAAACTGCCTCTGGAGACGGATCTAAATATAGTGTCTATCCGGCATGTAAATATTGATTTTATAAAAAAGATCACGCTGGAAGATATTTATGATTTCTTTTCTTATCTCGGGTCTGACCGGATCTACCACCCGGATACAAAGCATCCCGGTCAAGGAATCGACAGCGCTGCCCGTGCACGAAAGCTTTCGGCAATCAAATCCTTTTACAAGTATCTCACGGTTCGAACCCGGCAGCTGGAAGAAAATCCGGTGGCGGATGTGGAATATCCAAAAGTTCGCCGTGCACTGCCGAAATATTTGACCCTTGCCCAGGCGCAGGAACTGCTGTCCTCGGTAAAAGGCACCCATGCAGAGCGTGATCTGGCGATTTTGATGGTTTTTCTGAATTGTGGCGTTCGTATTTCCGAGCTGGCAGGATTGAATCTTGGTGATATTTACCAAGATCGACTGCGCGTTTTAGGCAAAGGAAACAAAGAACGAACGGTGTACATGGGCGATGGCTGCATTCAGGCGATTCAAAGATACAATGGTACATTGCCTGAAGCATTGCAGAATGATGTCAAACGGCCTCTGTTTTTGTCTCAAAAAGGTGGCCGGATGAGTACAAATGCCATCCATCGGCTGGTGAAAAAGCATCTTGCTGCAGCAGGACTTGACCCGACTCAGTATTCAACTCATAAACTCCGGCATACGGCGGCTACTTTGATGCTGTCTCAGGGCATTGATGTAAAAACGGTTCAGGAGGTTCTGGGACACGAGCACTTAAATACCACAGAGATCTACACACATATCGAGAGCACAGAGCTTAAAATTGCGGCAGATGCCAATCCCCTATCTGATTTTGGCCTGAAAGAGCATTAAACAAACACATGTGTGCAGACTTGTCTGGTCTCCTTTATAAGTGCCTTTTAGCCAAACATAGAATCCACAAGGGACTTGAACCTCTCCCCAGCTGTGATGCAAATCGCCCCTTGTGCTTTTTCTGTTTTTCCGTTATAATCTCATCCGTGAGGTGATTAATTCTATGAAACGAATACTTGCTTTGATCCTTGGAGCGGTGCTGATTTTCTCCTGTACGGCCTGCGGTGAGACTGCTGTTGCATCGTCAGACCAGACGCAGGCGGGCAGCTCCTGGGGACAGAGCGTATCTGAAACCCGGACTGAGACTTCCGCAGCCCCTGAGATCGTGAATACTGTGACCAATGTCACAGATGAATCTCGCGTTCTGACCCAGGACGAGCAGGAGGATCTGACAAAGGTTCTGCTGGCCCTGATTATGTGCGACTATATGGACGGTATGCAGTATGATCCCGGCAATGGGAACTTCTTCTGGCGTGCGCTGAATTATTATGCTGCCAGCGTGTGCCATGATATGGATGCCCTCAGCGAGGACGGTTCCTGGGCGGAATTTACTGAAGATCAGGTGAAGCAGCTGGCACAGCGGCTTTTTGCAGAGACAGAAGGCCTGCCTGAGCTTCCTGATATGGGTATGATCGAGCGTCGTGAGAACGGAGATTACGCTTTTACGTTGGGCAATTACGGGGATGTTCGTCTTGAGATGGGAGAAATGAAGCTCTCTTCCAATGGCAGATATCTCATGGAGGTTACCCTGTTCTTTGCGGATGAGCAGGCAGGCGTCTGGTCCTTTGAATTGATGGAACTGGACAATGTCCTGTGTGTCTCCGGAATTCTGTATGGATAAAAAATTGCGTCAGGAAAAACCCTGACGCAATTTTTTTAGATTTTATTATCGCAGCCCAGCACATCAATGATCTTGTGCTTCACAAGCTCCTTAATGTTGTTGCGAGCGGGCTTCAGGTACTGACGTGGGTCAAAATCACCGGGATGCTCAGCCATATAC
>CAZFGL010000027.1:0-19437 GCA_964518645.1 uncultured Oscillospiraceae bacterium
GAAGTGAGCTACAATCACTGTGGAGAGGTGATTACAATGGCAGAAAATAAACTTGCTGATATTTCTACAGAATTTGCAATACAGATATTAAAACTGACCGATAACATCAAAGGGCACTATTCCTTGTCTAATCAACTCGAACGTAGCGGTACATCTATTGGTGCAAATATCTGTGAAGCACAATATGCTCACGGAAAAGCCGATTTTATTGCGAAACTGCAAATTGCACTTAAGGAAGCAAATGAAACGGGTTACTGGCTTGAACTGCTTTTCAGAACACATTATATAACCGAAGCACATGACTTTCTGACACAGCAGTAACGTTGAGTTTGTTAAAACATTTGAACAAAACAGGGTGATAATATGAAATACTTTATAACCGAAGAGAAACGAAAAGGCACATGTTATTTTGAGTTTCAAAAGGGGAAATTCAAGGGGAAGTTCTGGCTTCAGGATTCTTTGTATCTCCATGGAGATAAATTTGACGAGCTGATGCTGTTCCGTCTGTTTTCTGAATCTATGGAAGAATTCGATTATTATGGAACCAGTGAAGTGAATGAAAAACAGTGGGAGGGCATCATTCAAAAATCCAGAGAAAGCCAAATGTGGAAGGAAGTTGTGGAAGAGCTGACGCCCTGGGTAAAGGAGAGCCTTGAAAAACACAAGTGCTTTACCATCTGCGGGATTTGATCCTCCCGGAGGCAATAATTTTCATGTTTAATAAAACATAAACATTTCGCAAAACATTTCAAAACATCCCCGGAGTATGATATGGCCATAAAACCGAAGGGGACGATAACTATGAATATGAATAAAAACGATCAGGAATATCTGGTACATAAGATCCGCACACAGTACACTGAAAAGCAGCACACCGAACTGGATGAACTGAAACGCTTGGACAGCAAGGTGAAGGCACCGGCAAATACCTTTGCGTATATTTTTGGATCCGTGGCCGCACTGGTCATGGGAGCGGGGATGAGCCTTGTGATGACTGACATCGGTGAGACCATTGGCGTGCAGAATCCCATGATTCCGGGAATCGTGATCGGCCTTGTGGGGATGGTCATGGCAATCGTCAATTATCCTGTTTATAAGAAGATTCTGGGCAGTCGGCGGAAAAAGTATGCCCAGAAGGTGGTTGCCCTCAGCGACCGGATCATGAAGGGCTGAGGTGATGAATGTGTTTGGTTTTTTAAAGAAAGCGTTCTCTGATATGAAAGCCTCCGCTGCTGCACAGCATCAGGTGGACAAGTCACAGTTCGAAGCGGTAAAAGCGGAGAGCTGGGCTCATTTCGAGGAGAACAGAGGCCATAACACCTTTGCACGGGCCAAAGCGGAAAGCAGACAGCACTGGGATGAGGCGCATATGCGCGCTGAAGAAAGAAATTCCCAGATGCAGAAAGAACGGCATGATCAGCTTGAAGCAGCTGAGGCCAGAATTGCTGCTGCAAACGCACGGTATGAAGCAGCCAGAAGGTAATACTGAATTATACAGCCCGGAGGCAGTGCCCACCCGTTAACCGGAGGGGACTGCCTTATTCTTTGAAAAGTGACAGGCTGTTCATAAACAAAACTTTAACATTTCCATGGTATAATCCCACTATAAGCTGGTTTGATCTGGAGGGAATGCTGTGTTTAAAATTCTGGTTGTGGAAGATGACAGAGAACTGAACCGTACCGTGTGCTCGTTTTTAAACCACAGTGGCTATGAGGCAGTGGGGTGTCTGGACGCAAATGAGGCCTATGACGCATTGTATGAGCATATGTTTGACCTGATCGTTTCAGATATTATGATGCCCGGTGTGGACGGGTTTGAATTTGCGCAGACTGTCCGGGAGACCAATCAGGAGGTTCCCATTCTCTTTATGACAGCCCGTGACGACATTGCCTCCAAGCAGCGGGGCTTCCGGATCGGGGTGGATGATTATATGGTAAAGCCTATTGATCTGGACGAACTGTTCCTGCGGATCGGTGCGCTTCTGCGCCGTGCCAAAATTGCTGCATCCCGGAAGATTCAGATCGGAAGCTTTGTGATGGATGCCGATGAGCGTTCTGCATATCTGGGGGACGAGGAGATCAATCTGACAAACCGTGAGTTTTCCATTCTGTATAAGCTGCTCAGCTATCCCAAGAAAACATTTACCAGAACCCAACTGATGGATGAGTTCTGGGATACGGATACAGAGACGGCTCCGAGAGCAGTGGACGTTTATATGACCAAGCTCCGGGCAAAGCTGGCAGATTGTGATGATTTTGAACTGAAAACCGTCCATGGTCTTGGGTACAAGGCGGTGGTCAAATGAACCGGCAGAAGGTCATCCAGAAGGTACTTCGGTGGATCTATCATTATCTGATTTTCTTCCTGCTGGTTGCATTTCTTGTAACCTGTACCATGTCTCTGTTTGTGGGAACGCTTTCAAAAGATCTTGGGATCGTCCTCACGGGCAGCAATCTGAACCGGGCGGCCAAACTGACATTTTTGAGCGTGATCCTGCTCAGTGTGCTGTTTACAGTGATTGACGTGATTCGCAGAAAACTGACCACGGAGAAAACAACAAAGCATATCGTTGCGGCGACCCGGGAACTGGTGCAGGGGAATTTCCAAACACGGATTGAACCGGCTGCCCAGCTGATGACCGATGACAATTATAATGAGATCATTGACTGCTTTAACAAGATGGCCCAGGAACTTGGCGGTCTTGAGACCCTGCGAACTGATTTTATTGCAAATGTGTCCCATGAGATGAAAACCCCTCTGGCAGTGATGCAGAATTATGGAACCCTTTTGCAGACCCCTGATCTGCCTGATGACAAACGGATGGAATATGCCAGAGGTGTAACAGACGGGGCAAAGCGGATGGCAGACATGATGACCAATATTCTGAAGCTGAACCGGCTGGAGAACCAGCAGATATTTCCTCAGGCCACGACCTTCAACCTGAGTGAACAGCTGTGTGAATGCCTGCTTCAATATGAAAGCGTCTGGGAAACGGCTGAAATTGATCTGGATACCCAGATTGAGGAGGATGTGTTGGTTCAGGCAGACAGCGAGCTTCTGAGTCTGGTCTGGAATAACCTGTTTTCCAATGCGTTTAAATTTACGGAGCCGGGGGGACAGGTGTCTGTCAGACTGCTGTCGGATGATCTGTACGCCACGGTGCAGGTTCAGGATACCGGGTGCGGAATGACTGCGGAAGTGGGAAGCCATATTTTTGAGAAGTTCTATCAGGGCGATGCCTCCCGGGCTACACAGGGCAACGGACTTGGACTGGCACTGGTAAAACGGGTGGTGGATATACTCCGTGGAGAAATATCCGTAGAGAGTACACTGGGTGTTGGAACCACCTTTACCGTGAGAATACGGAGGGGCCGGGCATGAACTGGAGAAAGATCGGAAAAGAGATCCTGTTTCCCCATTGGATCCTGCTGATTCTGCTGCTCCCTGCTGGGACTGTTTTTCTGGTTTATTCCATGCTGCGTCTTGGGGACAGGGAGCCGGTGCGTATCGCTTCCTATGTTCTGGCCTTTTACACCCTGACGGTGTGGTGTGCCAGAATCCCGGAGTTGACCGGACGGTTCCGGCATATCAGAAAAAACAATCCCTACATTCAGCGCTGGGTGAGTGATCCGAGACTGCGGGTGAACGTATCCCTGACGATAAATGTGCTGTGGAACGGCGCATATGCGGTCATGCAGCTGGGGCTGGGAATCTATCACAGATCTCTGTGGTATGATTCTCTGACTGCCTATTATGCATCGCTTGCCATTATGCGACTGTATCTTGTACGTCACACCCGGCGACATGATCCCGGGGAAAACCTGCGTCAGGAACTGATCCGCTATCGGGGGTGCGGGTGGATTTTCCTGTTTATGAATCTGGCGCTCTCCGGAATGATGTTTTACATGATCCGGGAGGAGCGTGTCATGCATCACCATGAAATTACCACCATTGCCATGGCAGCATATACCTTTACAACGCTGACGGTGGCCATTGTGAATGTGGTGCGATACCGGAAGTATAAAAGCCCTGCATTTTCCGCTTCCAAGGCCATATCCCTGGCCTCTGCCTGTGTGTCCATGCTGACGCTGGAAAACACCATGCTGGCAACCTTCAGCGGAGATGAGATGCTGCCACGATCCAGAACCCTTTTTCTGGGGCTGAGTGGAGGAGCAATTTCCATAATGATTATAATCATGGCGGTCTATATGATCGTCCAGAGCAATAAGAAAATGAAACTGATAATGGAGACTTAAACTATGGATAACAAGGAAACCTTTAAGATGACTTATTCGGCACAGCAGCAGGAGGAGATTGCGTCCATCCGCCAGAAGTATCTGCCCAAAGAGGCAAGCAAGATGGAGCAGCTTCAGGCGCTGGATGCATCTGTGAATAAAAAAGCCTCTATGGTCTCCATTGTGGTGGGCGTGGTTGGCGCAATTATTATGGGACTTGGAATGAGTCTTGTAATGTCTGATTTCGGACTGCTTCTGGGTGCTTTGGCGCTACCCGTGGGGATCGTTGTGGGGATACTGGGCATGGGGATCCTTGCCTGTGCTTACCCCATCTATAATCGCACCCTGAAAAAGGAGCGGGCAAAGGTGGCACCTCAGATCCTCAAACTGACCGATGAACTGATGAAATGACCCTTTTATATGATTTACACCCACAGGGCAATCACCTGTGGGTGTTTCAATATCAGGATAGGATAAATCAGAAAGTGGTGTTGTGCTTTGTTATCTGATGTGTTATCATGAACCCAATGACCCCAAACGCACAGGGAAAGGGGACGGGAGATATGCCAACATATGATAATGCGCAGGTGAAACAGCTGCTGATCCGGTTTCTGTCCGGGGAGATGGAGATTACGGAATTCCGGCGGTTATACGACGAGAACCCGGAGATTAATGATTACCTTCAGGGGATCATTGACCGTATGAAAGCGGCCGGGGAACAGGCGAAGCCATACCCTCTTGTGATTCTGGACTCTGAGACCTTGTATTCCGAGGCGGTGCCGTACCTTCTCGGAACAAAAGAGGCCGTCGGTTTGGCGTATCAGAATCGATATGACAATGTGCGGCAATGCCTGACCTATGAATTTCGCATGTTTACCCATGATGTGGAGACCGCTGACGGTGCGAGTGCATTTTACAGTGAGGTCTATGAGATATTCTATCAGGAGGATCAGAGCGTCCCCTTCTGTTATCGGTATGAAAATGCCTATGGTTTTGCCCTGGATGTGATCCCCCAGTATCTGACTGGTGGAGAGGCAGAGCACTATATTCAGCGGGAGATACTTCCCAGGTTTCCGGAAACTATGAAAAAGACCGAACGGAAAAAGGGCGTAAAGGCCGCAATCAAGGCTGCTTTCCCCAGTGAGAAGGGATACCCCGCCTGGGCACAGAACTGTCAATGGCCTATGGATAAGACGGGAAAACCGGCGACTTATATCGGAAAAGGGAAGAGCGAAGGGGATCTCCGCAGATACCGTTTCCGGGATGAAACCGATGGAGAGATTATAGTAATTGAACAATACTATTAAAAAACACACCGCTTGCAGTCCGTGGATTGCAGCGGTGTGCTTCTTGCATAGACAGAATCAGATGAATTTCAGGGTGCCACCGGAGGGGAGAGAGACGGTCTCGCCGGTACCCTTTGCGGTGATGGTAATGCCGGCAGCGGCATCCAGACCCTCAGAGAATCCCAGCAGGGTAATCTCGGAATCTCTGGTGGCGGTGAAGGTGCTGCCCTCGGTGAGGCGGAAGCGGGGATAGCCGGAGATCCCGCCGGTGATCTGGGTGTTTACCAGATTGAGACAGGTGTTTCTTTCCGGATCCAGACAATTAAAATCACCAAACAGCTCCATCTCTTCCATGGTGACCTGAACTCCGTATTCGTTTTCGCTGTGGGTACGGGTCTGATAGTAATGGGCATCATCTGTGAGCATGGTTTCCAGAATCACCCCGTCAGTTGCTGTGATTCTGCAATTTTTCAGATAAATATCTGCATTGGTACTCTTGCAGCGGAACATGGGGCCATGGGAGGTGAGGTCACAGTCCTTAAGACGGATGGTACCGATGTCCTCCAGATCGTGCATGCCGCCGTGGATCAGGAAGCCGTAGCCCTGACAGGAACCATCCACGTTCCGGAATACCACAGAGGAATTGCCGTCCTGAATACCAAATACATTGCCGGAGGAGAGATGGCAATGGTTCAGAACCACATGACAGCCGTTGTCTGCATAAATGCAATATCCGTTGCCGTTCATAATTACATCAGAGTCATTGGCCTCCAGATATGCATAACCGCCGGAGGAGTCCGTGGACAGGGATGCCCATGCCTCACCGTAAATACGGCAGTTGTAGAAGTAGGATTCGGAGTTGTCCATGCTCAGATGGGTACGGCAGTTTCCGCCAAGACCCAGAGGAGCGGGAGGCTCCATCATTCCGGGGCCAATCACAGGAACATAGCCCTCGGGGAAGGGACCGCCGTAGGTTTCCAGGGTGGAATCAAACACCTTCAGGGTTGCGCCGGTGGTGGCGATGGTTGCGGCACGGGTACAGCCATGGGTGATGATTTTTGCGTTGCGCACATCTGCGGTGGCACCGGAGCAGGCGAGAACGCCTGTGCCCTTACAGGTAAAGTCACTGCATCCACAGCCGGACAGGTGGATCTCGGGAGAGAGCATTACATGGGTGCCCCCTTCCAGAACAACCGCGTTCAGTTCGTCCCGGTCAGAATCCACTGCGAAGTTTTGAATACAGCCTTTGGATACGCCACCGCTGTAGGGAACGCCGTTGGTGCGTTCTCCGTTTATCTGATCGTCCGTGATCCAGAGCACAGCTTCGGTCTGTTCAGGATGGGCAAAGGAGGGGCGGTTGTTGACGGCCAGCGGGTTTCGGCCGATAATGAAATTGGTCTTATCATTCAGATTTGCCATAATATGTCTCCTTCCGTAATTCGGATACAAATATATGTTAGCAGACGGAAGAAAATTCGTCAATCCTTTCGCATTGCAAATAATAAAAGTGATCTTTCAGTTTCGATTTTGATAGTGGAAATTTAAAGTCTTTATGAACTGCGCTGTCAGTTTCTTGCCTTTAATCGGAACATATGATAAAATAACATCCAATAATAAATCCTTCAGAGGGGAGGCAATGATTTTATGGAGTTTCTTGGCACCATTGGAGATTCGTTTTTTGATCTTATCAGCAGGGGAACTGCGGTGACAACGGTGCTGCGTTTTGTGTTTCCTGTCCTTGCGATAATCATTCTTGCACGATGTGCCACAAGCTTGCTTCGGTTTCGGAAAGAGCCTGAGATCTGGGGGCATATTGCCTTCGAGGATGGATCCCGACTGCCTGTGACCCACTGGGAGAATACCGTTGGACGCAGCCGGCGCAATGATATTCAAATGAACTTTGAGAATATTTTCAAACAGCATGCCGTTCTTACCCGCTATGATGACGGCAGCTGGACCATCGGTGATGTAGGTGGCAAGGGTGGCATTGCGGTTAACGGCAGAGAGATCGAGGGATTGACCGAGATCGGCTTCGGTGATCTGATCTCCCTCAATGGCCTTGAGGTGACTCTGGTACCCATCAGCGATGAGGAGGCTGAGTATGTGGCATCCTGCCGCACAGATCCCAAGCATGTGATGAGCCCTGCGGTTACGCTGCTGCTGTTGACCCTCTTCCAGTTCTTTACCGTGGTGCAGTTGCTGATCGCCAGCGATGGTGAATACTGGGGCAATATTTATGTTGCCTTTTTTGGTACGGCACTACTAATGTGGGGCCTGTTCTTTTTCAACAAGATTATGCGACGCAGCGGGTATGAAGTGGAGACCATAGCGTTCTTCCTGTGTACCATGGGACTGAGCGTGATCGCTTCGGTTGCGCCGGAAGAATTGATTAAGACCCTGATCAGTATGATTTTGGGCATTATCATTTTTATGGTGATCGGTTTCTGCATGCGGGAACTGAATACCGCAAAAAAACTCCGGTATATTGCGGCGGCGCTGGGGCCGCTGATGCTGATCTTTGTTTTGCTGTTTGGTATTGATCCCAGCCTGACCAACGGCACAAAGGGGTGGGTCGATCTGGGCCCCATGACCATTCAGCCCTCGGAGCTGGCGAAGATCTCCTTTGTATTCGCCGGTGCATCTACGCTGGATCGTCTGATGACCAAGCGAAATCTGTTCCTGTTTATTGTTTATTCCGGTATCTGCTGTCTGCTGCTGGCACTGTGCAACGACTTCGGTTCCGCAATGGTCTATTTCGTTGCCTTCCTTGTGATTGCATTCCTCAGATCCGGCGACTTTGCTACCATCTCCCTGATCTGTGCGGGAACGGGCTTTGCCGGATTTATGGCACTGAAGCTCAGACCTCATGTGGCGGCTCGTTTTGCCTCCTGGCGGCATATCTGGGAATACCCCGCCGATGGTGGCTTCCAGCAGACTCAGGCGCTGATGTGTCTGGCGGCAGGCGGTCTGTTCGGTCTGGGCGCCGGAAACGGCCAGTGTAAATATGTGTTTGCGGCAGACAGTGATATTGTGTTCTGCACGGTCTGCGAGGAATGGGGATTGATTCTGGGTGTGCTGTGTGTTCTGTCCGTAATTATTATGGCAATGTTTGCGGTTCGTTCCGCATCCCTGTGTCGCAGCTCCTTCTATGCGATCTCTGCCTGTGCAGCTATGACGATTCTGGTATTCCAGATGATTCTCAATGTATTTGGCACTGTGGATTTCCTGCCTTTTACCGGCGTAACATTCCCGTTCCTCAGTAACGGCGGTTCCAGTATGATGAGCGTATGGGGGCTTCTGGCCTTTGTAAAAGCGGCGGATACGAGACAAAACGCCAGCTTCGCCACGTCACTTCCCTCCAATGCAAAAAGGAGGCGTGAAGCATGAAAAAAATATCCAGACGCTCTGTAATTACGGCGCTGCTTGCTGTGATGGTTCTGATCGGCATGGGTCTGTTTGTTTTGCAGTATTTCTTCAATGCCAAGGAGTGGGTTACCTTCCCCGGAAGTCCCCATGTATATTCCGGCGGCAATATTTCCACCGGCTCTATCCGTGACCGGGACGGCGTGATGGTCCTGACCAACGGCAGCAGACGTGTGTATGCGGAGGATCCCCTTGTGAGAAAGGCAACGCTGCACCTTCTGGGCGACCGGTACGGCAATGTGGAGGCACCTCTTATCAATGCCTATGCGGAAAAAATGCTGGACTATAACGTGATCACCGGCCTGTATAATAATTCGGAGACCGGTAACGTGCTCAATCTCTCCCTGTCCACAAATGCCTGTGTAACGGCGCTGTGTGACCTCGGGGAGCGCAGAGGCACCGTGGGCGTATACAATTACCAGACCGGCGAAATCCTGTGCATGGTGTCCTCTGGTACCTATGATCCGGATGAACCCCCGGAATATGAGACCATTGAGAGCTATGATTACTACAACGGTGTTTTCATGAACCGGTTTACCGATGTGACATATGTTCCGGGATCTATTTTCAAGCTGGTCACTGCGGCTGCGGCCATTGATAATATTCCGGATGTATCCAGTCGCCTGTTCCGCTGTGAAAGGGAGACGGTGATTGACGGAGAATATATCATCTGTGACGATTATCACGGGGACATATCCTTCGGAAACGGTCTGGTCAAGTCCTGCAACATTGTGTTCGGTGAGCTTGCGGTAGAGCTGGGTTCGGAAACCATGACGGAATATGCACGGAAGGCGGGAATTACCAGCTCGGTTTCTTTTGACGGTACCGCGACTGCCCCGGGGCATTTTGATCTCACTGAGGCAAACTATGCATCCCTTGCCTGGGCAGGAATCGGACAGTATACGGATCTGATCAATCCCTGTCAGTTTATGACCTTTGTAGGTTCCATCGCTAACGGCGGACAGGCTGCAAAGCCCTATGTGGTCTCCAGTGTGGAGAACACCTCCGGGGCGATGGTTTATCGTGCCGGCACAGAAATGCTTGAGCCGACCATGTCCGCCGGTACAGCGGCGACCCTCGCGGAAATGATGCGGGATGACGTGCTCTATAACTACGGCATATATAATTTCCCGGATGTATATGTCTGTGCAAAGTCCGGTACGGCAGAGGTGGAGGGGCAGAATCCCAACGCCATGTTTGCCGGGTTCGTTCAGGACAGCCAGTACCCTCTGGCCTTTATCGTGATTGTGGAGGATGCAGGCAGCGGCAGTGCGGTATGTGCTTCCATTGCCGGTGACGTACTTCAGGCATGTATGTACTCTATGGATAACACACAGTAAAATAACAAGCCCCACAGAACGGCTGTTCTGTGGGGCAAATCTTTTATTTTCGAAGCTTCTGACAGTATTGGGTACATAGTTTGTCGGTACATTCCGAGCAGCGAAGGGCGGTATTGGAGATTTCCCAGAAACGTTCCGGGAAAATGATGATGCAAAGCTCCCACACGGCAAAGACGATCAGGGAGAGTGCCACCAGACTGAGACAGTAGAAGCCCCCTACGAAGATTAGGGGAGAGAACATCATCAGATGATCCCAGTTGAAGATGCGACAGGTGGTGCAGCACCGGTTGCCCATCATGAGACGGAAGGGACACCAGATCAGTACACAAATCAGGTCACATACATAGAACACCACGGAGATCAGTACCATAACACTGCTGTTGATTACCCCGAGCAGATGAAGCACGCCCAATACCACAGTCAGAGCGATCCACAGGATCAGCACCCGATAGGCACTTTTTGTGGTTGCAATCACATGCTTTTTCAGAGCCTCCATATTGATTTTCTCCCGGATGGGACGAAAGCGGAAGGAAAAGTGCTTCTGGGAGCCCAGTGCAATTTGAGCCTTGACCGGAATCAGCTGCAAAAGCATATCCACACACCAGAGTGCCCAGAGAATATGCAGCAAGGAAAATTTTCGGAAGAAGTTCAGTCCCTGAATGACATCAAATTGGGCTTCCTGAAACAGATAAAGCCCGATGCACAGCACAAGGGCAATGCAGCGGCCAATCAGCCGGGTGATATAGATCTTACGAAGTTTGGACGGGGAACGTTTCTTCTGCATATGTGGTTGACTCCTTTGCTGCTGGCAGCTCAGACTGCCCTCATCTACTAATTATGACATAAATTTTGTTTCATTACAAGGGGCAAGGACAATAAAATATCCCGCCGCAAATGCGGCGGGATAAATGGTTTTCTTATGCGGTAACAACGATTGCACCGGTGTAGACCTTGCCGGCCTCAGGGGTGACTGCTTCGCCGTTAACGGTAACGGTTCCCTTAACTGCGGAGTCAGCGGAAACCTCCAGACGGGTCAGATAGCTGGTGTCCACGGGGGTCCAGGTGGAGCCACCTTCCAGCTTGACCCAAACGCCGTTGTTCACGGTGGGAGCAGCGGTGTTGGTGAGACCGCCCAGCATGGTGGCATCTGCGGAGTAGATGTAACCCTCTGTAGCCTTCAGCGGTTCCTTGCCGATGACGATCAGGTTGCCGTTTTCGTCCTTGTCAGGAGTGAAATAGAACTTAGGCGCAGCCATGGGAGGCATCTCCATGGGAGGCTTGTCACCCATATCGCCCATGGGAGGCATGCCGGGCATCTCTTCGCCGGGGGCGGGCATGGGAGGCATCTTCATCTTGGGCTGTTCCCACTTACCGGCGATCTCATAGCCGTCCTTGTTCACTGCGATGCCGCCGAACTGGTTGTCAGCGGGAGCAACATAGTAGGAATACTGGTCGTGGAGTGCCAGAGAGGAGGAGCATGCGCCCTTTACGTCACAGTGATCAAAGTTGAGCACTAGGTTCTGGCCCCACCAGATCATGCCCTCGCCGTTGGTAGCCACGGAGATGGAGTTGAAGAAGTCGCCGTTGAGTGCGGTGCCGTTGGCTTCGCAGCAGTCCTTGAAGGAAACCTGAGGATCTGCGATCATGCCCTTTACGTCGAACTTCCGGAACAGCTTCTGATCCTTAACGTTGTAGTTGTAGGGATCATACTTGGGATCCTTCTCCACAGGAGCGGAGGTGTCCAGTATCTCGGAGAATGCGGGGGTACCCATGCCGGGGTCGTCGCAGGTCATAAGCTGGACGATCACACCCTTTTCGGAGTTGAACTTGGTGTTCTTAACGTCGATCACAGGGGTGCAGGCCTTGATCAGGAAGGCAGCACCCTGGGTGTTGAAGGTGGAGTCAGCAACTTCTGTAATACCGCAGGCGGGGAGAGTGGCGGAGGTGTCGCCCTGAGCGCCGGGGACATAACGGACGTTGTTGGTCTTGTGATACATAACGCCGTACTTGGTGGTTACATTACAGCTGTCATACCAGCCTGCGGAAGCGTGCTCGTTTGCAACAACGGCTGCATAGGTCATGCCATACTTCTTTGTGTTGTAGTCATAGGAAATTCCGGTATCACGGAGCTTCTCACTGAGAGCCTTGTGTGCCGGGGAACCGGCTGCGTCACCGATAGTGGAGCCGTAGAACTTGTTGAAGCAGCCGCCGATGGAATAGGTAGCATAGCAGCTGGGATCATCACAGCCCTCGGTGGTAACGTCAACTACAGAATCCTTGACCTTCAGGTCAATGGAGTATGCGCCAAAGTCCACAGTGTTGCCGGTGTCGTCAATGGAGAGCACGCCCCAGCCGTCAGAGAGGAGAATGTCGTTTTCGTAAGTAACGTCAGCATAACCGTCGATCATGGTGGCACGGGCGTGTCCGTCGGGGCTGATACCCAGCATCCAGGGGCAGGAGGACATGCCTTCGGCCTTGGACTCATACTTGGAGCCGTTTGCCTTGATAAAGGAATTCTTCACCTTTACGATAAGTGCATCGGGATTGGTGCCACCTGCGAAAACGCCGTGGCGGATCTGTCCGGCTGCGTTATAAACAAGACCGTCAACCTCGACATTGGACTTGCCATAGCAGGCCACGCCTGCGCCATAGCCCTTGAAGTCGTTACCGCCGGAGCCGTCAGCGGTCATGGTCAGATCTTTAACGGTGTAGTCGGTATCGTTGACCATAACGCCGTTGAACAGGGGGGCATCGGAATCGATTACGCCACCTTCCAGTTTGGTGCCGTCGAATGCGCCACCGGTGATTGCAGCGGGGACGCTCTGAGTTTCGGAGACTTTGCCGCCGTCAATAAACAGGGCGGTGCGGTAGTCGGCGCTGCCCTTGGTCATTCCGCCGGCGTAAAGACCGGTTTCCGGAGCGATGGGGGCGGTTTCGTAGGCCACTGCTCCGGCAGTGCCGGCGGGTACCTCAACGCCATTAAGAATATAAGTAATAAGTTTTTCCATGGTGTATATCCCCTTTCAGTATAATACCAGATACTATATATTATAACCGGAGAACCGGGTAAACGTCAATCCTTTAGAACTCAAAGTTTAAAATGAAACCTGAGGGAACAATTGAAACAGTTCATTTTCTTTTCGTTGACATTGTCAATGATTGTGATATAATAACTTCGCCCTACTGGGGCATTTTCTTTGTTTTTCAGGGAAAGGAGTTATTTTGTGAGTAAATTTATCGGCGATAAGGCGTTTTATAAACGGGTGCTGGCTGTAATGCTCCCAATTGTTATTCAGCAGGGAATTACAAACTTTGTGGGTCTGCTGGATAATATCATGGTTGGCCAGATCGGTACAGAACAGATGTCCGGTGTTGCCATTGCAAACCAGCTTCAGTTTATTTTCCAGCTCTGTATTTTCGGCTCCCTCTCCGGTGCAGGTATTTTCTGTGCCCAGTATTTTGGAAAAGGGGATCAGAAGAAGATCCAGAGCGTATTCCGCTATAAGGTCATCAGCACCGCACTGATTACGGCCCTTGCTATGGGAATCCTCTGGTTCTTCCAGGAGCCCCTGATCCGGGCGTTTCTGACGGACAACGGTACCGGTGACGTGGAGGCTACCCTGCGCTACGGTAAGGAATATCTGAGCATTATGTTGATCGGTGTGATCCCCTTTGCAGTGGTGCAGCTGTATTCCTCCACCATGCGTGAAACAGGGGAGACCAAGATCCCCATGTATGCAAGTACACTGGCGGTTCTGGTGAATATGGTTCTGAACTATATTCTGATTTTCGGCAAGCTTGGCATTCCGGCACTGGGTGTTTCCGGTGCAGCCATTGCTACCCTGATTTCCAGAATCGCAGAGCTGGGACTGATCCTGTATTATACCAAGCGCCACAGAGAGAAGTATCCTTATTTTACCGGCATGTATAAAACCCTGAAGGTGCCCATGGATCTGACAAAGGAGATCACCAAGAAGGGAATGCCTCTGCTGTTTAATGAGCTTCTCTGGTCTCTTGGCACCACCATGGTGGTGCAGTGCTACTCCACCCGGGGCCTTGATGCAGTTGCTGCCTATAACATCTCTTCGACGGTAAGCCAGTTCTTCTCCATGGCGGTTCTGGCCATGGGCAGTGCCATTTCCATTCTGGTTGGTCAGGAACTGGGGGCCGGAGAGTTTCAGCGGGCTGTGGATACCAACCGCAAGATGATGGCATTTGGTGTGGTCCTCTGCCTTGGTGCTGCGGCGCTTCTGGCACTGGCTGCGCCTCTGTTCCCGGAAATCTATAATACCACAGATATGGTTCGTCAGCAGGCAACAAGACTGCTTTGGATGGATGCAATCTTCCTTGTGTTCCGTGGAATCTATAACAACTGCTACTTCACCCTTCGTTCCGGTGGCAAAGCTCTGCTTACCTTCTTCTTCGACAGCGTCTCCATGTGGATCGTGAATCTGCCCATTGCTCTGGTGCTGGCCTATTTCACAGATCTTCATCTGCTGGAGGTGTACCTGATCGTGCAGATTTTTGACGCCCTGAAGGCTGTTGCGGGTCTGGTACTGGTGAAAAAGGGTATCTGGATCAATAACCTGACACAGGCGTAAGTGCTGTACAAACTAAAATCCCCGGCTTGGCCGGGGATTTCGTTTTTTCAGATATCGCTGAGAAAAGCAGTTACAGCCTCAGGCTCTGTTGCCCAGGAGGTTACAAGACGAATGACGCTGTGGGTCTCGTCAGCTTTGCCCCAGATCTCAAAGGCAAATTTCTCAGACAGCCGTGCAACTTCCTGATTGGAGAAAACGGGGAAGATCTGATTGGTAGGGGACTGCACCATCATGGGGACACCCTTTTCCATCAAACCGGTCTGAAGCTGCTCAGCCAATGTGTTGGCGTGCTTGGCCAAAGAAAACCACAGGTCATCCCGGAACAGTTCCTGAAACTGAATGCCCAGCAGACGGCCCTTGGCAAGCATGGCACCCTGATGCTTTATGGAGGTGCGGAAGCCCTTTTTCAGGGCATCGTTGGTAATCACCATGGCCTCACCGAACAGGGCGCCGTTTTTGGTTCCGCCTACATAAAATGCGTCACAGCAGGTAGCGATATCCTCGGGTGTGAGGTCATTTTCGGTGCTGGTCAGCGCAGTTCCGAGTCTTGCGCCGTCCATATAAAGATAAAGACCGTTTTCCTTGCAGCAGGCAGACAGGGCATTCAGCTCGTTCTTTGTATAAATGGTTCCGATTTCCGTGGCGTTGGAGATATAGACCATGGCCGGAGTTACCGTGTGTTCATCCGGGTTGTCCTCCAGCGCCTGACGGATCATTTCGGGGGTTACTTTACCCTGCTCATTGGGGTAGGAGACTACCTTGTGACCTGTGCCCTCCACAGCGCCGGATTCATGCACATTGATGTGTCCAGTGGTGGCGGCAATGACCGCCTCGTAAGGGCGGAGCATGTGGGCGATCATGGTCATGTTGGTCTGTGTTCCGCCCACAAGGAAATGCACGTCAGCATCGGGACAAAGGAATTTTTCCCGGATCAGGCTTGCAGCATCGGCGGAGTATTCATCCAGTCCGTAGCCGGTTGTTGCCTCCAGATTGGTTCGGGTAAGCGCCTCCAGAATCCGGGGATGGCAGCCTTCTGAGTAGTCGTTTTTCAAATATATCATGGTTTATCGCTCTTTTCTGCATATACTGAAATATAGTATACCGTGGAGGAGAGAAAAGGTCAAGAATAGACTTCTTGACTTCGCTGTTTAACGTGTTAGAATATATATTCAGGAGGTGCAATTAATTATGACTGCAACAAAACGGTTTTTAGAGTATATCAAGGTTGAAACCACTTCCAGCGAGGAGAGCAATACCCGCCCTTCCACTGCCACACAGCTGGATCTGGCAAGAATGCTGGAAAAGGAAATGAAGGAACTGGGGATGAAGGACGTATATATTGCGGAGGCTGACGGTGCCGTTTTCGGTACTATTCCCGCAAATACCACGGAGAAGCTTCCTGTTCTGGGCTTCCTGGCGCATATGGATACCGCCCCTGACGCATCCGGCAGGCATGTGAAGGCTAGAATCGTGGAGAACTATGACGGTGGTGTGATCCACCTGAATGATACTGTGTCCATGCAGCCGGGGAAAGGCTTTGAATGCCTGAACCATGTGGTAGGGGAGGATCTGATTGTCACCGACGGAACCACCCTGCTGGGTGCTGATGATAAGGCCGGCGTAGCTGAAATCATGACCATGGCTGAGATCCTGCTTCATACCGATGTTCCCCACGGAACGGTGAAGGTGGCATTTAGCACCGACGAGGAGATCGGAGAAGGCCCGGAACTGTTTGATGTTGAAAAGTTCGGATGTGATTTTGCTTATACCGTAGACGGCGGCCCTCTGGGTGAACTGGAATATGAGAACTTCAACGCAGCCTCTGCGGAAGTGCTGTTCCACGGCATGGGGGTTCATCCCGGGGATGCAAAGGATCTGATGGTGAATGCAGCATCCATTGCCTGCGAGTATCAGAAAATGCTCCCCGCAGCCCAGGTGCCGGAGCATACAGAAGGGTATGAGGGCTTTATCCACCTGACGGATATGAAGGGCGATGTGGTCGAGGCACGGCTTGCCTATATTCTGCGGGATCATGATCTGAAAAAGCTGGAGGAGAAAAAGAAGATCATGGAGGAAGCTGCCCGTTTCCTGAACTGCAAGTACGGAAGCGGCACTGTGGAGGTCAAGCTGAAGGATAATTACCGGAATATGCGGGAAAAGATCGAACCCCATATGCATCTGGTGGAGACTGCGGCGAAGGCTTTTGAATCTGTGGGTGTAACCCCCAGAACCGTGGCCATTCGGGGCGGTACCGATGGTGCAAGACTGAGCTTTATGGGCTTGCCCTGCCCTAATCTCTCCACCGGCGGTTATCAGTTCCACGGTATTTATGAGTTTATTCCCGTGCGGTCTCTGGAGACCATGCCCAAGGTTCTCACGGAAATTGTCTATGCCTATGGAAAGGACGGAAAGAAATATGTATAAAGAGAAAATCTCTCAGTGGGTCGAAGAACACAGAGACGAAATGATCGAGGATATGAAAACCCTCATCCGGATCCCCTCCGATAAGGGAGAGGCGAAACCCGGACAGCCCTTCGGCGAAGGCCCTGACAATGCCCTTCAGAAAGCATTGGAGATCGCTGCCGGTTACGGCTTTAAAACCACCAATTACGATGGTTATGTGGGTACGGTTGACTTTAAGGATGATAACGATCATCATCTGGATATTCTCAGCCACATGGACTGTGTGCCTGTTGCGGATGGATGGACGGTTACCGGCCCCTTTGATCCGGTGGTTGTGGATGGAAAGCTCTACGGTCGTGGTGCTTCTGACGATAAGGGCCCGGGCGTTGCAGCACTGTATGCAGCCCGCTGCGTGAAGGAACTAGGAATCCCTCTGAATCACAATGTGCGCCTGATCTGGGGCACCGACGAGGAATGCGGCAGTGAGGATATTGCCTATTATTATGACCGGGAGCCGGAGGCAAAGTACACCTTCTCTCCCGATGCAGACTACCCTGTGATCAACATTGAAAAGGGCATGTTCCGGGGACATATCACCGGACAGTTCCCTGAAAGCACCCAGCTGCCCAGACTGACCAAGCTGGACGCAGGTATGAAGATCAATGTGGTTCCTGATAAGTGCCATCTGGAAATTGAAGGAATGCGTGCGGGGGTTGCTGAAATCTACTGTGCAGGTGCCAGTGAAAAGACCGGTGCGAAATTTACCGTATCTCAGGTGGATGAAAACACCATCGCTATTGATACGCAGGGTGTTGGTGCCCATGCAGCTGGCCCTGAGGACGGAAATAATGCCATCACTGCAACCCTTTATCTGGTTTCCACCATGCATCTGATGCCCTGCAAGCAGTTTGAGGCACTGTGTGGCCTTGTGGAATTGGCACCCCACGGGGATTATTACGGCAAGGGCTTTGGGGTCGATCTGGAGGACGAGATCTCCGGTAAGCTAACCCTGAGCCTGAATGTGATCCATGTGACCACGACAGAGCTTACTGCGGACTTTGATTCCCGCTGCCCTGTGTGCGCCAATGATGACAACATGAAGTATGTTGCCATGAAGAAGTGCGCAGAAAAGGGACTTGTTCTTGCAGATGATCCCATGCGTGCCCCCCATCATGTGGATGGAGACAGTGACTTTATCCGTACCCTGATCGGCGCATATGAAAAATACACTGGTGCGACCAATTCCAAGCCCATCGCCATCGGTGGCGGTACCTATTGCCATGACTTGAAAAACGGTGTTGCCTTCGGATGCACCTTCCCCGGTACAGATAATCATATGCACGGCAATGACGAATTTGCTGTGGTGGAAGAACTGGTTACATCTGTGAAAATCTTTGCAGATGCTATCATTACCCTCTGCACAGAGGCCTGATTTCCCTGAATTAAATATGATCCCCCTTCCTTTGCTTTGGGCGAAGGAAGGGGGATTTGTCTATGATGATGTAAAAGCAGCGACAGGAGAATCCTGTCGCTGCGGGTATCATTACTGATTCTTTGCCATTTCCTTGAGGGCGTCCTTACGGGAGAGGTTTACACGACCCTTTTCGTCGATGTCAGTAACCTTGACCCAGGTCATATCGCCCACGTTGAGTACATCCTCAACCTTCTCAACACGGCGGTTTTCCAGCTTGGAAATGTGGATCATGCCGTCCTTACCGGGAACCAGCTCCACAAAAGCGCCGATGGGAATGATGCGGACAACCTTGCCGTAGTACAGCTTGCCAACTTCGGGAACGAAGCAGATGTTGTCGATGGCAGCCTTAGCAGCCTTGCAGGAGGAAGCATCTACAGCGGAGATGAATACGGAGCCATCGTCGTCGATGTCGATCTTTGCGCCGGACTCAGCGGTGATCTTCTGGATGGTCTTGCCGCCAGAACCGATTACCTCACGGATCTTCTCCACGGGGATCTTCATGGAGATCATCTTGGGTGCGTACTCGCTGACTTCCTTTCTGGGCTCAGCAATGCAGGGGAGGATGATCTCGTCCAGAATCTCAAGACGAGCCTTGCGGCAGATCTCGAGAGCGTTCTCAATGATCTCCATGGTGAGGCCGTCGTTCTTCAGGTCCATCTGGATGGCGGTAACAC
>CAZFGL010000027.1:19447-20166 GCA_964518645.1 uncultured Oscillospiraceae bacterium
GTGGAAGTCCTCGACGCCCTGAATGTCGATGAAAGTGCGGAAGTTGTCACCCTCGGAGATCAGGCCACAGGAGATGCCGGCTACGGGACGCTTAATGGGCACACCGGCATCCATCAGTGCCAGAGTGGTGCCACAGATAGAACCCTGAGAGGTGGAGCCGTTGGAGGACAGTACATCAGAGACTACGCGGATGGCATAGGGGAACTCCTCAACAGAGGGGAGCACAGGAGCCAGAGCCTTCTCTACCAGAGCACCATGACCATATTCACGGCGGGAGGTGGAACGGCTGCCACGGGCTTCACCGGTGGAGTAAGCGGGCATGTTGTAGTGGTGCATCCAGCGCTTGCCTTCCTCGGGGAAGATGGTATCCAGCTTCTGCATTGCGGACAGGGAAGCCAGAGTAGCAACAGACAGAACCTGAGTCTGACCACGGGTGAACAGACCGGAACCATGAACTCTGGGCAGTACGGAAACCTCAGCAGCCAGAGGACGGATCTCGTCGGGCTGACGGCCGTCAACACGCTTGCCTTCCATGAGCCACTTCTTGATGACCTTCTTCTGCATCTTGTAGAGGCAGACCTCAATGTGCTGGTCGTAATCCTCGTACTTCTCTGCGAACTTGGCAGCGAAGTCCAGGCGGATGTTGTTCAGACGCTCCTCACGGATGTTCTTGTCGTCGGTGTCCAGAGCGTACTCGATCTGGTTCAGGCCGTAAGCCA
>CAZFGL010000028.1:0-20166 GCA_964518645.1 uncultured Oscillospiraceae bacterium
GCCTTACCCACACTGCCACCGATAACCAGCCCGGCAACGGCCTCAATCACAGCCTGAATGCCCACATAAGCGGCCACAAACAGGAAAACGTTATCACGAACCAGATTTACGGTTTCCAGAGGAAAATCACTGGTTGCCATGTTTTCAAGCAGAGGTGCGCCCCGGAAAACAAAGACCAGTACGGCCATGTAGAACAGAGTGTTCAGCAGAGGGGCTACAATACCACCCACATAATAGCAGATGGTGTTGGTGCGGTCTACCTTTTTCAGCAGCTTGAAAATAAAGCCTGTGAGAATGCCCATGAGAATACGGGTGGGAATGGTGTTCAGGAAACTCAGCAGAATTCTTGCCACGTCCCCGTAACCAATGAGCGCCAACTCCGGAAAGCCGGTTTTGAATGCTGTGTAAAAGCTGATCAGACCCATAACGCCACCCAGAATACCGCCGGCGGTGGGGCCAAGAATCATTGCGCCAACAGCCACAGGCACGGTCATAATGGAAAGCTCCTGACCGGGCAGCGGGATCATGGCCAGTCCGGTGACTTCCATCATCAGAAGAATGCCCACCAGCATAGCCAGTTCAACCCAGTACTTCAGGTTGGTTTTCTTTTTTGCCATATGAAATTCCTCCTGCTGTCGCTCCGCACAGCGGATGCAACGCATTATTTTGCTGCGTACTTGCAGTCAAGGGAAGTGTAACACATTTTCCATGGCCATGCAAGAGTTCCCGTGCAGATTTATCCTGTTTTCTTCCGGTTCTAGGGAGAACCTTGGGGACATAGGTTTTAGGGCAGGAGGGGAGAAGAATGAATATCAATATTTTGCCCCCGGAAATACAGCGCGGCTTTTTACACATACCGGAGGACAAGCGGAAACAGGCTATGGAACTCCGTTTTCGGATGGGACACCCTGCCTCTGTGCTGCTTCCGGCGGGAGAGGAGCCTCTGCCCGGAGGAATTATGGTTACGGACAGGCTTCTGGAGGAAATGCTCAACCGGGTCAGCGGATTTTCTCTCTATTCCATGAAGCCGGAGGAGTCCGGCCTGTTTCTGCCTATGGAAGACGGCTGTCGCATGGGATTATGCGGAGAAGCTGTGGTAAAGGACGGAAAGCTCTGTGGCCTTCAGTGGCTTTCTTCGGTCTGTATTCGGCTTTCGAGACAGATCGTTGGAGTTGCCCGGGAGACGGGAGAGAGGTTGGTCAGAGACGGACAGGTGGATTCTGCATTGATCGTCTCTCCACCGGGATGGGGGAAAACCACATTTTTGCGGGATCTGATCCGGGTACTGTCGGAAAAGGGGTTCCGGGTCTCCGTCGCAGATGAACGGCGGGAGCTGAGCGGAATGCGTGAGGGTGTAGTACAGCTGGATCTGGGGCCATGCACTGATGTTCTGGTGGGGTGCAGCAAGGCACAGGGAATTCCTCTGTTGATCCGAGGAATGAATCCACAGGTGCTGGCTGTGGATGAGGTCAGCGGGGAGGCCGAACTGGAGGGGGTGCAGTATGCGGCTTTTTCCGGCATTGGGGTGTTGGCTACTGCCCATGGGGATAGCCTTGGGTCGCTGATGCAGCGGCCACTGTATGCCCGCATGATCGGCTCAGGGGCCTTTCGCTGGTGTATCACACTGGGGAAGGACAGAAAGCCCACTATGGAAAGGATTGATTCCGGATGATGAAGCTGTTTGGTGCCATCTGTGTTGGGACAGCCTCCCTGATGATCGGCGGGATGAGTCGGCAGGGGCTGAATAGTCATATTCATCTACTGCGGCAAATCCGTCTGGCGCTGGAGATCATGCAGGGGGAGATGGAACTGAATATGCCCCATTTGAACAGGCTTTTTGAAACCGTGGGAGAACGGACAGGTGGCGAGGCTGGAAGCTTTTTTCAGCAGGTGGGAGTCAAAATGACACAGTCCCCGGGGAGACCGCCGGTGATGGCCATGCGGCTTGCTCTGGAGGAAGTCACCTTGTCCCTGAACCGGGAAGAAAAGGGCATGCTGTTTGAACTGGGGGGCGCATTGGGCAGATACGATCTGATCGGTCAGGGACGAGCCATCGGTTTGTATAAAACCCGTCTGGACAGCCTGATCGAAGCAGCAGAGGGAGAGCGGAAGCAGAAGGCAAAGGCATGGATGACGGCCTCGGTCTGTTCCGGCCTGATGCTGATCCTGCTGATGCTGTGAGGATAACATATGGAGATAGATCTGGTATTTAAGATCGCGGCAGTGGGAATCATTGTTTCCATTTTGAATCAGGTGCTCACAAGATCCGGGCGGGAGGAGCAGGCCACCATGACCACGTTGGCAGGGCTTGTGGTGGTGCTGATGATTCTGGTGGAGAAAATTGCAGATTTGTTTGAACTGGTCAAGACCCTGTTTGCATTCTGATGGATACGGTTTATAAATGTACGGGAATTGCTGTGGTGGGTGCACTTCTGATCCTGACCACGAAAAAAACCTCTGCCGAATTCGGGGTGCTGGCGGCAGTAGCTGGGGTGCTGATTATCAGCACGATGGCTTTGACGTTTATAAAACCCCTTGTGTCATTTTTGCGGGAGCTGGCGCGACGGGCGGAGCTGAGTACAATGCTGGTTCGGCCGGTGCTGCGTACACTGGCGGTGGGATATTTGACGCAGGCAGGGAAAAGCATATGTCAGGAGGCAGGGGAGAGTACGCTGGGACAGACTCTGACCCTTGTGGGAAATGTGGCAGCGGTGTACATGCTGTTGCCACTGATGGAGAGTCTGCTGGAGCTTCTGGAACAGCTGTTGTGAGGGGTATGAGAAAACTGATACTGATGAGTGTCCTGGTTCTGGTGCTGTCCGGGAACGCCATTGGACTGGATCTGGATCATGCTGCGGAGATTTTTGGGACAGAGGAACTGGAACAGGCGCTGCCGGAGCCGGCACGAACCCTTGTGGAGCCTCTGGATCCCCAGTCCCCTGCATCCTTTTCTGACGGCGTGACGAGAATTCTGGAAGGGGCACTGACCGAAGAAAAGGGGACATTGAGAGCCTCTGTGATGCTCTGTGTGCAGATCATGGGCATCGTGCTTCTCAGTGCTGCATTGAAGGGATTTGGGGAGGAAAAAACCGGACAGGTGATGGAACTGGCGGCAATTCTGGCGATCGGGGTGTGCTGCGTGGATCAGATCTCCGGGTTTTTTGCGAAAATATCCACTACAGTGGACAGCATGACGGCCTTTTCCGGATTTTTGTTTTCTGTGCTGGCTGCTGCATCTGCGGCCAACGGAGCGGTGGGGACCTCCGGGGCGCTGTATGGGGTCACATCGGCTCTCTGTGCGCTTATGTCCCGGGGGCTGCAAATGGTGTTTCTCCCGGGTGTGGCCTGTTATATGGCTCTGATGCTGGGGGATCATGCAGTTGGGGACGGAGGGCTTTCCATGGCAGCGGATACCCTGAAGCAGCTGATTACCACAGGACTGAAATTTGCCGTGCTGGGGTTAACTGCATATCTTTCCATAACCGGGGTTGTCAGCGGCAGTGCGGATGTGGCAGCAGTACGGGCGGCAAAACTGACTATCTCCACGGCGGTGCCGGTGGTGGGGAGTATGCTTGCAGATGCCTCGGAGACCCTGCTGGTGTCCGCTGGGGTGATCCGGAGCAGCGTGGGGATTTTTGGTCTGCTGGGGGTTTTGGCTATCAGCGTCGGCCCCTTTCTTGAAACAGGCGGAGCATATCTGTGCCTGAAGTGTACGGCTGCTGCTGCGGCAGTATCCGGTGAGAAACGGCTGTCGGGATTTATTTCCGCCATGGCAGGGGCGATGGGGCTGATTACGGCCCTGACCGGGGTGTGTACCCTGCTTTTGATGCTGTCCTGTGTCTGCTTTATCCGGGGAGGCGGTGTGTGAAATATGAGAGATTATCTGATTCGGCTTACGGCGGCCTCTGTCCTTGCGGCACTGATCCGCCGGAGTGCACCGGATTCCGGTGGCGGGAAAGCAGCCCGGTTCGGTGCGGGGCTGCTGGTGCTGATCACAGCGCTGTCCCCGCTGGGAAATCTGGATGTTCCGGCGGCAGTGGCAGGAATCGTTCAGCGGGGATATGGAGATGTGCTGACTACAGTTCCTGTGGACAGGGGGGCAAACACACTGATGGAGGAACTCATAAGGGATACCTCAGAGTCATATATATTGGACAAGGCACAGACCATGGGGATGGAACTGGTGGTTCAGGTGCAAACGGAGCAGTCATCAGGCTATCCAATTCCATGGGCTGTGGTGTTGGAGGGGGAATGGTCTCAGGAAAGCAGAGCTCTCCTTTCCCGCTGGATTGAGGACAGTATGGGGATCCCTGGGGAGCGACAGGAGTGGAGAGAAACATGAAAAGGGTGATTCCGGAGAAGCTGGGCGGCTTTATTAAAAAATACAGGTATCCTGTGTGGGTGCTGTTGGCCGGGGTGATCCTGCTGATGCTGCCCACAGGAAATAATACGAAAACCGGGGAAGTGATAACGGTACAGGATGCGCAAACGGAGTTCAGTCTGGCGGAGTTTACTGCCCAGACTGAAAAGCTGCTGTCCTGTATCAGCGGGGCGGGAAAGGTGCGACTGCTGCTCACTTTGGAGCGTGACGGGAATGTGACCTATCTTTCCGACCGGCAGGAGAGCGTAGAGGGGGAAAGCCTGCGCACACAGACCCAGACGGTTCTGGGACGGGAGGGCAGCAACGACACGCCTATCCCTGTGACAAGGGACTATCCTGAATTCCGGGGCGCTGTGGTAATGTGTCAGGGCGCCTGGGATCCCAAAGTTATATTGGGGATCAAAGAGGCCATTTCCAGCCTGACAGGGCTTGGTATGGATAAAATCACCGTATTAAAGATGGATTGAAGGAGGAGCATATGACAACGAAAATCTGGAAGAGAAATGCAGTGGTGGCAGTTGTACTTCTGTTTATCTGTGTGGGAGTATACCTGAACTGGTCTTATAATCAGGAGGATTTAGTTCGTGAGACTGCCGGTACACCGGAACTGGCCGACACCCTGGATGCAGGACTGCTGGATGCAGCTGCGGAGGAGACCGGGACTGACCCGGGAGCGGTCACCACGGTGGATGCCATTACGGATGATGTGGTGGTGATTAACGATGAAGCGGACTATGATGCCCTGCTCACGGAAGCGACCGCCGATACCACCGTCAGCGATTATTTTGCATCCATCCGGCTTGCACGGCAGGAGTCCAGAGACAGTGCCGTGGAACTGCTTCAGGAGACCATCGCCTATGAGACCGGGGCGGATGAGGAGGCTGCATCCACTGCCTCGGTGCAGCTGGAGAAAATGGTGTCCACCGCCCTGCGTGAGGCGGAGATCGAGGGGCTTGTGATCGCAAAGGGCTATGAAGACTGCGTGGCCTATATGAATGACAACGGGATTTCCCTGGCGGTGGCAGCTCCGGAAGCGGGACTGGAGGCGGATGCAGTGGCGCAAATCTGCGACATTGTAACCACACAAAGTGATTTTACACCCTCGGAGCTTAAAATAATTGAGGTCAGGTGATTGTATTTTCCTGAAAATATGGTACAATGGACGAAAGACAGGCGGATATATCGCCTGAGTCAGGAGGCATTATTATGAGTGACACAAAGGATTATCTGGTGCAGCCTGTTGAAAACGGCACCGTCAATATTTCCGATGAAGTAGTTACCGCCATTGCTGCGCTGGCTGCCAGCGAGGTGGAGGGTGTTTACGGTCTGGCTGCCGGTTTTACCGCCGGAATTGCTGAGATGCTGGGCAAGAAGAATATGTCCAAGGGCGTGAAGCTGATTACTGAGGACGAGACTGTGAGAGTTGAGTGCTTTGTGGTTGTGACCTATGGATATGAGATCCCTGCGGTGGCTGCAAATGTGCAGGAGAATGTGATCAACGCAGTTGAGTCTATGGCCGGTCTGAAGGTCTCTGCCGTGGACGTTTCCATCTGCGGAATCAGCAATCCCAAGGAAGAAAAGTAACAGGTAAAGAGAGTGCTGCTGCCGGTCGCTGATCTGCAGCAGCATTTTTTTCGCAGTGGATGTTACAGGAGAGGATGAATCAAATGAAAGAGACGGGAAAGCAGATATTTCGGTACTGGCGGGATTTTTCACTTTCCCTGCTGAAATGGACTGTGTTTGCGGTAGTTGTGGGCCTTGTGGTCGGTCTGGTGGGGGCCGGGTTCCATATGGCGATTGATTACGGCACGGAACTGCGGATGGAGCATCCGTGGATCCTGTATCTTTTGCCCGTGGTTGGACTTCTGATTGTGTTATCATACCGGGTCACCGGAATGGGGGACGATCTGGGAACGGAGTATATCATTCGTGCAGCCCGGGACGGGAAAAACCTCCGGATCCGTACAGCACCGCTTATTGTGATCTCCACGGTACTGACCCATTTTGCCGGTGGCAGTGCCGGACGTGAGGGTGCTGCCCTTCAGCTTGGGGGCTGTATCTCCAACTGGCTGGGCAGAATCGTGCATCTGGACAAAAAGGATGAACGGATCATCACCATGTGCGGTATGGCGGCCGGGTTTTCTGCTCTGTTCGGTACCCCGCTGGCGGCTTCGGTAATGGCCATGGAGGTGGTCAGCGTGGGGGTCATGTATTACTCTGCGATCGTACCCTGCGTTCTTGCATCGATTATTGCTCAGACTGTGGCCGGGGCGGTGGGGGTAATGCCCACGGCTTTTACGGTGTCGGGGGTGCCGGAGGTGACTCCGTTGGTGATCGGACAGGTTGCGGTGTTGGGAATTCTGTGTGCGGTGGTATCCATCCTTTTCTGCGCGGTTATGCAGCGTACCCCCGGATTGTACGGAAAAATAACAACCAGTCCCTATGTCAAAGTGGTGATCGGCGGTGCCGTGGTAGTGCTGCTGTCTCTTGTTTTCGGCAGGGATTATAACGGTGCCGGCGTTGGGGTGATTGAAAAGGCATTGCAGGGCGATGCAAAGCCGGAAGCATTCCTGCTGAAAATGGTGTTTACCGGTCTTACCCTGGCAGCAGGATTTAAAGGGGGCGAGATCGTACCCTCCTTCTTCTGCGGCGCCACCTTCGGGTGTGTCTTTGGGGCCCTGCTGGGACTTCCTGCGTCCTTTGCAGGCGCACTTGGAATGACTGCGGTGTTCTGCGGTGTAACAAACTGTCCGCTGACTGCGATCCTTCTAAGTCTGGAGCTGTTTGGAGGACAGGGACTGACCATGTATGCGCTCTGCTGTGCGGTCAGTTTTATGATTTCCGGCTATACCAGCCTGTATCATTCACAGGAGTTTATCCATTCCAAGCTGAGGCTGGAATCCCTCCATCTGGAAGAGGAGTAACACATTGCTGTGTCAAAGTAAAATTGCAACTCTAAATAACTAAGTTGCAGATTTCACAAAAAACATGTATGCTCTGGGTAAAAAATAATAAAATCTGCAAGAAATTAATGTTTCTGTGTCAAAACGTGATTGACATGGAAAAACGGGGGTGCTATAATCCCACCATCAAATTCTGATTGAACGGAGTTGGTGGAAATGAAACATATTTTCGTTGTATTTACAGGGGAAAAGACCCGAAAATACATGGCGGACGTGTTTTCTTCCACGGACATTACAGTGACCGCAGTGTGCAGCACCGGGATGGAACTTTTGGACAAGTGCCGCGGGGTGCAGAACGGTGTTGTTCTCAGCGGATATTCCCTTTGCGACATGACTGCGGATGAGTTGGGCGAAAGCCTGCCGGGGGGATTTGATCTGGTTGTTCTCGCGGAGAAAGCACAGCTTGGTGCAATTGAGACGGGCCGTGTGACAAAGCTGGAAGCCCCTGTGCGTCAGTCCGAGTTGCTGGACACGGTTCAGAAGCTGTTTACCGGGCAGGAGAAGCCCAGAGCGGCACAGCGGTCTGACGAGGACAGAGCTTTGATCGCTCAGGCCAAGCAGATGCTGATGGAACAGAATACCCTCTCTGAGGAACAGGCTTATCGCTTCATCCAGAAGCGGAGCATGGACATGGGTGCGAAAATGGTTCAGACAGCCCGTGGGATCCTCAGCGGACAGATTTGTGTTTGATTATGAATGGGCGTGCTGCAATTGATTTTGCAGCACGCCTTTTTACTATCTTTTTTAAAGGCTTTGTGCTAAACTAACCCTGATGATAATATAAACGAGGTATGTGATTATGGGTAAAACACTGGTGTTGGCAGAAAAGCCCTCTGTTGGCCGGGAGCTTGCGCGGGTTCTTGGATGCACAAAGAATTCCGGCGGATATATCGAAGGGGAAAAATATATTGTGACCTGGGCGCTGGGGCATCTTGTGACTCTGGCGGATCCGGATGTGTATGACAAACGCTATGAGAAATGGGATATGCAGGATCTTCCCATGCTGCCCCAGAATATGAAGCTGGTGGTGATCCCAGAGTCCCGGAAGCAGTTTCAGACTGTGTCCTCCCTTATGAAGCGGGGAGATGTATCTGATCTTGTGATCCCCACGGATGCGGGACGGGAAGGCGAGCTTGTCGCCCGGTGGATCATGATGAAAGCGGGCTGGAAGGGCAGCGCAAAGCGCCTGTGGATCTCATCTCAGACAGATAAGGCCATCCGGGATGGTTTTGCAAATCTGAAGCCGGCATCGGAGTATGATAACCTTTTCCGTTCCGCACAGGCCCGGAGTGAAGCAGATTGGCTGGTGGGGCTGAACGTGACAAGAGCCCTGACCTGTAAATATAATGCCCAGCTGTCAGCGGGGCGGGTTCAGACACCCACCCTTGCGCTGATCGTAAAGCGGGAGGAAGAGATTAAAAAGTTTACCCCCAGAGAGTTCTGGGGTGTCACCGCAAAGCTTCCTGGCTTTCACGCCACCTGGCGGGAAGAGGGGAAACAGGCCCAGACCTTTGACCGGGACAGAGCCGAGGAAATTCTGAAAAAGATCTCCGGGGGCGAGGCAGTGCTTACCCGGGTAGAGACTGTGAAAAAGCAGACCCCACCGCCGGCGGCATATGATCTTACAGAATTGCAGCGGGATGCCAATAAAAAATACGCATACTCCGCCAAGGAGACCCTGTCACTGATGCAGAGCCTCTATGAGCGGCATAAGCTTCTGACTTACCCCAGAACTGATTCCCGGTATATCTCTGAGGATGTGGTTCCTACCCTGCCGGAACGTCTGCGCAGTTGTATGGTGGAGGAATATAAACCCCTCGCCCAGAGCATCTACCGGGCGAAGCCATTGAAAACCCGGTATCTGGTGAACGACAGCAAGGTAACCGATCATCATGCCATTATTCCCACAGAGGAACAGCCGGATCTTTATGCTCTGACTGGCCCGGAACGGAACATTTATGATCTGGTGGTGCGCCGTTTCCTTGCGGTGCTGATGGAGCCGTATACCTACGAGGAAGTTCGGCTTACCATGACCATCGGTGGGGAGGTCTTTACCGCAAAGGGCAGACGCGTACTGGAGCAGGGCTGGAAGGCGGCCTATAACAAGACCTTTAACCTTGAGGAAGAAGAGAGTGACGAGGCGGATCAGAGCCTGCCGGAACTTCAGGAGGGACAGAAACTGAAGGTGCTTTCTGCTGAACTGCGCCCGGGGGAAACTTCGCCCCCGGCACGGTATACGGAGGCAACCCTGCTTTCTGCCATGGAGCATCCTGCGGGGCAGGTCAGCGATAAAAATCTGTCCAGAATTCTGGAAGAGACATCCGGTCTCGGTACTCCGGCCACAAGAGCGGATATTATTGAGAAACTGTTCTCCACCTTCTATGTGGAACGGCGGGGGAAGGAACTGGTTCCCACCTCCAAGGGCGCGCAGCTGGTATCGCTGGTTCCCGAGGAACTGCGTTCGGCGGAAATGACGGCACGGTGGGAGGATAAGCTTTCCGCCATTGCAAAAGGTACGGTGAAGGATTCTGATTTTGTGGCTGGGATGCGGGAGTATGCCTCCCAGCTGGTGAATCAGGTGAAGGCCAGCGATGAGGTTTACAGACACGACAATCAGACCAGAACTCCCTGCCCGGACTGCGGGAAATATCTGCTAAAGGTGAATGGCAAACGGGGACAGATGCTGGTATGCCCGGATCGGGAGTGTGGCTACAGACGAAGCCTCACCCAGACCACCAATGCAAGATGCCCCAACTGCCACAAGAAGATGGAACTTCGGGGAGAAGGGGAGAAGCAGATGTTTGCTTGCGTCTGCGGGTACCGGGAGAAGCTGTCGGACTTTAAAAAGCGTCGTTCCTCTGCGGGTGCCAATAAGCGGGATGTTCAGAAATATCTGAAAAATCAGGATACAGGTGGCGGAAACACTGCCATGGCTGCGGCACTGGCAAAATGGAAGGCTGCACAGGAGGAGAAAGAGAAATGAAACTGATTTCCTGGAATGTGAACGGATTGCGGGCCTGCCTCCAGAAGGGCTTTATGGACTTCTTTGTGCAGGAGAACGCAGATTTCTTCTGTCTGCAGGAGACAAAGCTTCAGGAGGGACAGGTGGACCTTAACCTGGAAGGCTACCATCAGTTCTGGAATTATGCGGAGAAGAAAGGTTATTCCGGCACGGCTATTTTCGCAAAGGAGAAGCCTCTGAATGTCTATTACGGCGTGGGGGTTCCGGAGCTTGATACAGAGGGACGACTGATCACGCTGGAGTATGAGGGATACTATGTGGTGACCTGCTATACACCCAATGCGCAGGACGGACTGAAACGGATCGAACACCGGATGGCGTGGGAGGATGCCTTCCGCGGCTGGCTGACGGAACTGGACCGAAAAAAGCCGGTGCTGATCTGTGGGGACCTGAATGTGGCCAGAACGGACATTGATCTGAAAAATCCGGGCCCCAACCGGGGCAACGCAGGATTCTCGGATCGGGAACGGGAGAAAATTGAACAGCTGCTGGAAAGCGGCTTTACAGATTCTTTCCGGCATCTCTATCCGGATACCACAGGGGCATACAGCTGGTGGAGCTATCGCTTCAATGCCCGTAAGAACAACGCGGGGTGGCGAATCGACTACTGGCTCACCTCTGATCGTGTTCAGGGGCGGATTCAGGAAGCCGCGATCCGCAGTGATGTATATGGATCAGATCATTGCCCGGTAACTCTGGAAATTGCACTTTAATCCATGTTCCCGGCCATGTCCAGACAGGACGTGGCCGGGAATCTTGTTTCACTGTGACACTTTTATACGAAAAAGCGATAAATTATTTTTCTTCATTTGGGCAATATGTTGGTTGACAAATGAAGAAATCGGAGTATAATCATCACTGTAACACGGTAAAGCGTTTAACTCCTAAAGTTAAATGTCATTTGGAGGTCTTATTTATGAAAATGAAAAAAATTCTTTCGCTGATTACCGCAGCAGCAATGCTTGTGGCAATGACCGCATGCGGTTCTGATGCAGCAGAGCCCACCGCTTCTGCCAGTGAGACTGCTTCCGGTGAAACTTATAAGATCGGCATCTGCCAGCTGGTACAGCATGATGCACTGGATGCCGCTACTCAGGGCTTTAAGGATGCACTTACGGAAAAGCTGGGAGATAAGGTCACCTTTGACGAGCAGAATGCTTCCGGTGACAGCGCAAACTGTGCAACCATCGTGAACGGCTTTGTATCCGACGGGGTGGATCTGATTATGGCAAACGCAACTGCACCTCTTCAGGCAGCCGCTGCCGCAACCGCAGAGATTCCCATTCTCGGCACCTCCGTTACCGACTATGCAACCGCTCTTGAAATCGAGAACTGGACCGGCACCGTTGGCAACAACATTTCCGGTACCTCCGACCTTGCACCCCTGGATCAGCAGGCTGCAATGGTGAAGGAACTGTTCCCGGATGCCAAGACCGTTGGTCTCCTGTACTGCTCCGCTGAGCCTAACTCCGGCTATCAGTGTGATGTGATCGAAGGTTATCTGAAGGATGAGGGATATACCGTGGAGCGCTTCCCCTTCACAGATACCAACGACGTTCAGTCTGTTACCCAGTCCGCCTGCGACAGCAGCGATGTGATCTATATCCCCACTGACAATACCGCTGCATCCAACACTGAGGCAATCGCAAATGTGGTCATTCCGGCAGGCGTTCCTGTTGTGACCGGCGAGGAAGGCATCTGCAAGGGCTGTGGCGTTGTGACACTGTCCATCAGCTACTACGATCTTGGATACACCACCGGCCAGATGGCATACGAAATTCTGGCAAATGGTGGCGACGTAACGAAAACTCCTGTTGCATTTGCAGCAAACGTCACCAAGAAGTACAATGCAGCCAACTGCGAAACACTGAATATTACCGTTCCCGAGGATTATGTTGTAATCGAGTAATCTCCCATGAGATGGGCAGCGGAAAAGGTTTTCCCTTTTCCGCTGCGTTTCGCTATATTATATAAACATAAATTTGGAGGTAGTTCCTATGGATTTTCTTATGTCCCTGCTGAACTCCATGCCTGGCGCTGTGGCGCAGGGGATGATTTGGGGCATCATGGCCATCGGTGTCTATATTACATACCGTATTCTGGACGTGGCCGATCTGACTGTGGATGGTTCCATTGCCACAGGCGGTGCAGTATGTGTAATTCTGACCGTTAACGGTGTCCCTGCATGGGCTGCATTGCTGGTCGCTGTACTGGTGGGCATGCTGGCCGGCTTAGTGACCGGACTTTTTCACACAGTATGCGGAATTCCCGCAATTCTGTCTGGTATTCTGACCCAGCTGGCACTTTATTCTGTGAATCTTCGAATCATGGGCTGGGGAACCGGCGGCGGTAAGGCAAACCTTCCCGTCAGTGTGGACAAGTATGACCTGCTGCTCTCTGCCCGTTATGTTCGGGAAGTGGGACTGAACAATCCCATTGTCATGCTGCTGATTCTCATGGTTGTTACCATTGCACTGCTCTACTGGTTCTTTGGTACAGAGGTCGGCTGCGGTCTCCGGGCTACCGGTGCCAATCAGAACATGGCCCGTGCCCAGGGCATCAACACCAACGTTACCAAGGTGCTGGGACTGATGATCTCCAACGGCTTTGTAGCTCTTTCCGGTGCACTCCTTGCCCAGTATCAGGGCTTTGCGGATATTAACATGGGTCGTGGTGCCATTGTCATTGGTCTGGCCGCTGTAATTATCGGTGAAGTTATTTTCAGCAAGGTATTCATCAATTTTGCACTGAAGCTGTTTTCCTGCGTGATCGGCGCAATTATCTACTATGTTGTGATCCAGTTCGTACTCCGTTTGGGACTCTCTACGGACGACCTGAAGCTTTTGACAGCACTGGTGGTGGCACTGTTCCTTGCAGTGCCCTATTGGAACGGAAAATGGTTTTCCGGCAAGAAGAAGGGAGGCGCTTGATATGTTGCAGGTAAATAATATTGTCAAGGTGTTCAACAAGGGCACTGTGAACGAAAAGGTGGCACTAAACGGCGCAAGCCTCCATCTGAATGACGGAGATTTCTGTACGGTGATCGGCGGCAATGGTGCAGGTAAATCCACACTTTTGAATGCGGTTGCAGGTGTGTTCTATGTGGATGAGGGCAGTATTTTCATTGACGGAGTGGATGTGACCCGTCTTCCGGAGCATAAGCGTGCAAAGTATATCGGCCGGGTATTCCAGGATCCCATGACCGGTACTGCTGCCACCATGCAGATCGAGGAAAATCTGGCCCTTGCAAAACGGAGAGGCAAGAGACGGTCTCTGCGTCAGGGAATCACCCAGGCTGAACGGGAGGAATACCGGGAGCTGCTGAAAATTCTGGATCTGGGACTGGAGGACAGACTCACTTCCAAGGTTGGACTCCTTTCCGGCGGTCAGAGACAGGCGCTGACGCTGCTGATGGCCAGCCTTGTGAAGCCGAAACTTCTGCTTCTGGATGAGCACACTGCAGCACTTGACCCGAAAACCGCAGCAAAGGTTCTGGATGCCACAGAAAGAATCGTTGCACGGGATAATCTGACTACTTTGATGATCACCCATAACATGAAGGATGCCATTGCCCACGGCAACCGTCTGATCATGATGAAGGATGGTCAGGTAATTCTGGATATTTCCGGTCAGGAGAAAAAGAACCTGACAGTTGAAAATCTTCTTGAAAGGTTTAATGTTGCATCCGGAGGCGATGGGGTCGCCACAGACCGGATGATTCTGGGCTGATCCAATTCCCACCGCTGTTCCGGCGGTGGGAATTGCTGTATTTCAGGGCGAAATGCCTTGCATGCGCGTGAATCCTGTGGTAAACTAAGAGGAATAAATTTTGATCCCGGAGGCATAAATATGGCAATCGTATTAGACGGAAAGGGCTTTTCTGCCCAGTGTAAGGAAAAAATCTGTGAGGAAGCGAAGAAGCTTGCCCAGATGGGGCATCAGCCCGGTATGGCTGTGGTTCTGGTGGGAAATAATCCTGCGTCTCAGGTTTATGTGCGGAACAAAGAGAAAGACTGCCAGGAATGTGGCATTTTCAGCGCCATGTATACCCTGCCTGAGGAGACCAGTGAGCAGGAACTGCTGGAGCTGCTGGATGTGCTGAATCATGATGAAAAGATCCATGGCATTCTGGTACAGTTACCTCTGCCTCCTCAGATTGACTCTCAGAAGGTGATCGAGGCCATTGATCCCATTAAGGATGTGGATGCGTTCCATCCCACCAATGTGGGTTACCTCACCGCTGGAATGCCCCGGTTTGCACCCTGTACTCCGGCTGGTATCGTAAAGCTCATGGAGGCGTATGGGATCGATCCCAGCGGTAAACACTGTGTGGTGGTGGGAAGAAGCAATATCGTGGGTAAGCCCATGGCGATGTTGCTGCTTCACAGAAACGGCACTGTCACCGTGTGTCATTCCGGCACGAAGGATCTGAAGGAACAGACCCTTCAGGCGGACATTCTGATTTCCGCAGTGGGGAAGGTTGGTTTCATCACCGCTGATATGGTGCGTGACGGGGCTGTCGTCATCGACGTGGCAATGAACCGGAACGATCAGGGGAAGCTCTGCGGAGACGTGGACTACCCCCAGGTCTTTGAAAAGGCCAGCTATATCACCCCCGTCCCCGGGGGAGTTGGCCCCATGACCCGAGTGATGCTGCTTGAAAATACGCTGACCGCCTGCAAGCTTCAGTGCGGTATTTCCCTTTGATTTTTTCCTGAGGAGGAGCAATGAAACGATTTCTCTTGATTCTTCTTGCGATGGCTGTCTTTGTGGGCTGTCTTGCGCCCCACGGCCTTGCAGCGGATGATCCCGGGGAGGCGCTCCGGGTGGTCTATATCCCCATCGACGACCGCCCCTATAATGACGAGCGCATGCGTCTGATGGCTCAGTCCCTTGGGGTCGAACTGATCATGCCGGACAAATCCCTCTATGATACCACTCTGGATGGACAGGTTTCCGAAGCGGGAACCTGTGGCGATCGGGGAGCGTTGATGGACTGGCTGATGGAAAACCAGAACCGGGGAGAGGTTTTGATCCTTTCTCTTGATCAGCTTCTGTCCGGGGGTCTGGTGAATTCCCGATGCATGACCGAAATGACACCGGTTGTTCTGGCGGATGGTTCCACCATGACTGAATTGGAGATCATTGATTATATTGCAGAGCTGGCGGAAAGAAAAACCGTTTATATTGTGGACTCGGTACAGCGCCTTGCGGCCAGCTTCGGATTTGGCGGGTTTACCATCCGGGACTATAACGTTACCCGTATGTATGGTCTCGTACAGCGTCCGATGCTGACAGGGGATCAGTTGACCATTGAGAATATTGTGGAATCCTATCGCCTTGACGCAAACGGTGCGCCTGCGTACCTGTCGGCAGAGCTTTCAGAGGCGGATCTGGCTTATCTCCTTGCGCCTCGGAATGTTGTTCCGGCGATGGGCGTTGAAACGGAAGCGGTTTCTGAGGATGAACTCCAGGCCGTCTTTGGATATTTGCAGGGGCTTGCTCCGGAGAACAACGGCGCAACCGGAATGAATTATGCCACAGCAGCGACAGAAACCTACAGGGAGGTAAGTCCGGAACCAAATCCTGCTCCAACGCTGCTTGCAGTAGAGCCTGAGCCTGAACCTACGGTAAACCCGGAACCGACACCGAGTCCGGAACCCAGCCCTGAACCCAGTGTGGAACCTGCTCCGGAAATCAGTCCGGAGCCAAATCCCGGCCCCGGCAGCGAAACGGATCCGGAACCCAGTTCCGAACCAACACCGGAGCCCGGCGGGGAGCCCAGCCCTGAACCCAGTGCAGAACCCAGTCCTGAGCCCAGTGAGGAACCCACCCCTGAGCCGGAACAGACCCTTCTGGATGTGTATCTGTCTGTCCGGCAGAGAAAGCTGACGCTGACGGCCTATGCGCTGGAAAGTCTGACACCCCTGTCCGGTGTCCATTACATTCTAGGTGTTGACGATTCGGCAGACGGTGAGCAGATCCAGAGCAATGAACTGAGACTGTTTGAGCGCTATATGGACGGGGATGACCAGATGTTTGCGGCACTGGACGGCCTTGGTCAGATGGCGCTGGCGAAGGCATATCAGTCCTGTACCGGCAGCCCTGCAGTGGGGGTCAGTGTAACCTTTTACGGGGATTGTAAGAATACTGTAAATGCCTTCAGCTATAAATCCAACTCTGAAAATGTTGCGCAGGTGCTGAATTATTTCGGCTGCTATGAGACCGGCGACACGGGGGAGATCTCCCTGCTGCTTTACAGCGGTGACACCACAGAGGAAGTACGCAATGCGAACCTTGGTAAGGTGATCAGCAAGCTGAACGAGAACGAAGCAGATGGAATTCCAACCATTCTGGTGGATGTGTCCAACTCCTCGGACTGCCTGATGGCAGAACTGCCTCTGGACACGGTGCATATCGGTTCTCTGCTGGCGTACAGCGGAAAAACAGAGAGTCCCGGTCAGGTACACATGGCGCTGAATCAGGGGCTTGCCCGATATTTTTCTCTGAACCATGAGACTCCGCTCAGTGAAAAAGCACACGAGGCTCATCTTGAAAATCTTCTGGGTGCTCTGGTGGAGGAGGTCTATGACACCGGCCCCATGCTCCAGAATATGTATCAGTTTATTGCGGATATGGGACAGTCGGATCCCATGAAAAATGTGACCGATGCCCAGATTGCGAAAATCAACAGTCAGCTGGGGCAGCAGATGCAGGTTCATATTCAAAAACTGCTGGACAGCTTTACAGAAAGTAATTTTGTGACGGATCTGTCTCCGTATACAGTTTCGGGGATCACAGATGCGACTGTGACCGGGGTATATTATCCCTGGCTCCGTCAGTTTGAAATCTGGGGCGATTATACATGCACCTATACTGCGGAGCCCCATGACTATGGCCAGATCCATCGATGGTGCATCAATGGCGTATCCTGGACCCTGTTCCAGCCCCTTGACCTGATTACCCGGGAACAGGCAGCAAAAATGCTGATTATGTTTACCCAGCAGGATGTCACGGAGGGTATGGAATGCCCCTTCGGGGATGTTGCACCCTGGGCCAGAGATTATGTGGCACTGGCATATCAGCAGGAATATATATTCGGCTGTGATGACGGAACATTTCAGGGAGAACGGAATATGACACGGGGTGAGTTTGTGACCATGCTGTATCAGTATGCAGTGGCGGAAAACATTACCCTGACCCCGTCCACAAACGCATCCTTTCTGGATATGGGGCGGGATGAATTCTGGTACAGTGAAGCTGCCTATGCACTGGCGGACTGCGGTGTGATCCGAGGCTTTACCGATGGAACCTTCCGGGCTCAGGCGGAGATCTCCCGGGCGGAAGCGGTGGCCATGTTTACCCGGCTGTTTGACCGGGGAGAGGAACTGCCAGATTCTCTGAAAGACCTGCAACGGTTCGCAGATGTAAACCGGGAATTCTGGGCCTATCTGGAGATTCAGGAGGCTTCTGTGTCCCATTATTGCAAATAATTCTGAAAAATCGCCGTAAATTTATTTTTACGGCGATTTTTATGGAACTTTTTCGATATTTCACCGTCTGAATAAGCAAAAGGAGGCGTTAGCTTTGAAAAAATCAGTAATTTATCTGCTGCTTGCATTAATTTTTATGACCTGCACCGCATGTGGTCAGGCACAGGAAACCGGCAGTGGTCTTTCTTCTGAAACGGGCGAATCCGTGGAAAATACGTCGGAGATCGGTGTGGTGAGTGAATCCGTGGATATGCTTTACTATCTGGATCTGGGCGGTGGCTCTATTATGGCGGCCTGCTACACCGATGAGGGAATTGCGGTCATGGGGAACGATTACTATGTGATCCATGTGGGCGAAGCGGAGATTTATAACACCGCCGGCCAGAGCATTCCTCTGGAGAAACTGACCAGAGGCTGCCCCATCCGGATCACATGGCCCGGTATGGTTATGGAGAGCTATCCGGGACAGATTGCAGCGGAGAAAGTGGAAATGATCAGCGATGAGCCTGATCCCGCAGTTCCTGCCGAGGATGAGATCCAGCCGGTGAACGGCGGCCCCAAGTGGTGGGAGCCGGAGATGCAGACAGAACTCCCGGGCATTGTGATGGAGTACACCACCCCGGATTTTGCAACCGCTGTATTTCTCAGCGGTCAGGGAGAGTGGAACTATCTGAAAGACGGTAAATCCGTGGGGAAAGTTTCCTGCGGAGATGACCCCAGAAACTGGACATATGACGACAACAACACCTGTAAGCGTATGGGCTTCGATACTGTGAGATTCTCCTGCGGCGTTCAGTATGCTTCCATTGAGGTTGTTGCTTATGTGGACGGTGGGGAGGAGGCCGTATCTGTTCCTGTCGGGGAGGATGGCACCATTGAACTGCTGGATGGCAGCGAGGTCATCTATGTGATAAAACTTCGGTGGGAGACTACCCAGTATAACGGCAATGGGGAATACGGTGTGAAAATTGTCGTACCTCAGGAAAATTGAGCCTGAGATGTCACTGAACCAAATATTCTCTTTTTCGTCAGAATGAAAAAAGACCTTCCGGGAAAAATGCTTACAGGTATTTACCGGGAGGTTTTTTCATGCTTGGGAAGGTTGAAATTTGCGGCGTAAACACATCAAAGCTGAAGGTGCTGAAAAATGAAGAAATGATGACACTGATGGCAAAGTGCAAAGCAGGGGACAGAGCGGCAAGAAATGCTCTGGTGGAGGGGAATCTCAGACTGGTTCTCAGTGTGATCCAGCGGTTTGACCGCAGTGGGGAAAATCCGGATGATCTGTTTCAGGTGGGGTGTATCGGCCTGCTGAAGGCAATTGAAAATTTTGATCCCAGCCTGAATGTGAGATTCTCCACATACGGAGTTCCTATGATCTCCGGGGAGATCCGGCGGTATCTCCGGGATAACAGTGCGATCCGGGTAAGCAGAAGCCTGAGGGATACGGCATATCGAGTGCTTCAGGCCCGGGAGGGGATGATCCGTGAGAACCAGAAGGAGCCCACCATGGAGGAAATAGCGAAAAAGCTGGAGCTTCCTGTGGAGGAAGTGAATTATGCCATGGATGCCATTGCCTCACCTGTGAGCCTTTATGATCCGGTGTATTCTGACGGGGGAGATCCCCTGACGGTGATGGATCAGGTGAAGGATACCAAAAATACGGATGAAAAGTGGATCGAGCATATTGCATTGCGGGAGGCTATGGGACAGCTGAATGAACGGGAAAAGAAAATCCTTTTCCTCCGGTTCTATGACGGCAGAACCCAGATGGAGGTGGCCGGTGAGGTGGGAATCTCTCAGGCGCAGGTGTCCCGCCTTGAGAAAGGGGCTATCAGTCAGATCCGCAAGGCAATTTCTGTACAGTGATGGAGGAATCGGGCATATACTGCCCTGAGAGGGGTGGTTCAAAAATGCTGCGGTTTTCGGAGCTGCGCTGTCAGGAGGTTATCGATATTTGTGACGGATGCAGGATCGGATTTGTATCCGACCTAGAGATGGATCGTGCAGGGGGGACTGTATGCGCCCTGATCGTTCCGGGAAGAGCAAGGCTCTTCGGCCTGTTAGGAAGGGAGCATGACTATGTGATCCCCTGGGGGTGTATCCGTAGATTCGGGTGTGACATCATCTTGGTTGAGGTGGATTTGAAAAAAGTTCAGCAGCCCTGTAAAAAAAGAAGAAAAATATTGTGATTTTCCCTTGCAATCAAACACAAAATATAGTATAATCTAAAGGCTCTGCGCAGACAGAGTACCACACACACCCAAGGATTGCCCCCATGGTGCCGCAATGCGGTCTGGCGGGTGA
>CAZFGL010000029.1:0-2018 GCA_964518645.1 uncultured Oscillospiraceae bacterium
CCACCTTCAGAGAATACTTCTCCTCGTAGCCGTTCTTGGGACGGCCCTTGTGGGAACAGAGAATCACAGCGGCGCCCTGCTCCAGCATGTAGCGGATGGTGGGGAGGGTCTTGACGATGCGGCTGTCGTCTGTAATAACGCCCTCGTCATTGGTGGGGACGTTGAAGTCACAGCGACAGAGGACTTTTTTGCCCTTCAGATCTGCATCCAGGATGGTTTTCTTTTTGTAATTCATAATCAAACCTCCGTTTAGTAATTTCTATCTAATGTATGTGTCTTCATTTTACCAAAGTCCTGCAGGCCGGGGAAATCCAGCTGTCGCAGAGCCTCATAAACAGTGATGGCCACGGAATTGGAGAGATTGAGACTGCGGGCCTCCCCGGACATGGGGATCTTCAGGCAGCGATCCCGGTGCTGCTCCAGAAAGGGTTCCGGCAGACCGGCGCTCTCCCGGCCGAAGAAAAGATAATCCTCGTCCTGAAACAGGGCATCCGTGTATTTTTGGGGAGCTTTTGTGGAAAGCAGCCAGAAGCGCTCCGGTTTGACCTTCTCGAAAAAGTCCTCCAGACTGTCATAGATGTTGACGTCCAGCAGATACCAGTAGTCCAGTCCTGCACGGCGGAGTGCTTTGTCCGTAATTTCAAAGCCCAGCGGCCGGATAAGATGGAGCCGGGCGCCGGTGGCAGCGCAGGTGCGGGCGATATTCCCGGTATTCTGATGGATCTCCGGAGAGACCAGAACGATGTTTAGCATAGTATCCCTCCTGGGTCGTGGTTCATACCCCACATTCCGCATCCATTGTAATGCAAACGTATCTGAAATTCAAGCGAAAAATTCGGAATTTTCACATGTTTTCGCAAAAATCTCAGATTTTTATGGATTTTAGATTTTTGGGTATATCAAACGTCTGGTATAAGTTGAAAGGGGCGGAAAAAGTGTGCTCTTTTTGCTTGTTTTTTGCCTGTTTTTGCCCGGAAATCAGATAGACGGGAAATTGGACAAAGTTTTGGACACAAAAAGGTGGCTGAAAAAAAGGTGGTAATCTTGAATAATGCAGGAGCGGGAGCTAGAATATATTGGCATAATAATATGGGCAAGTTGTCCATGTAAGAGAGGAGAAGAATCACATGCGAGCAAAACGACTGACCTGTTTGTTCCTCTGCTTTGCCCTGCTGTTGGGGCTCATGCCTACAACGGTATTCGGCTATGACATTGGAGAAACGGTCACAAACACCACTGGTGAGGCACCGGCGGATGTTGCCGGCGCCGTGTGGGTGGCTCAGACACCTGAAACAAAGACCATTTGTGGAAATCTGTATGAGCATACCCATGGGGAAAAGTGCTATCGAAAGACCTGCGACCATAAAAATGGTCACCTGTCTTCCTGCTACGACACCAAGACTGAGTATCAGGTTTGCACGGATCCCCTGAATCATGCGCACACCGGCACGGTCAATATCTCTGATGTTGTCGAGATTGAAGGGACTACATTAAAGTGGAAGACCGAGCATGATGCGTATCCGCTGGTGTACGGTATCTACAAAGAGGCTTACGACGAAGCATATGCGTCTGCTAAATACCTCAAAGATCTTGCTGGTAAAACGGCAGGCAGCGCCGCTGTAACTACTAAGACGTATTGCTATACCGTCAACGAGTCTGCGGAACCGAATCTGTGTACCCATGTGTGCACTGATTATGACGGCAGCTGCTACACTAAGCTCTGCCTGCTCACGGAGCATGAACATAAGCCTGAGTGCTATGAGACAACCTATGCGTGGGTACTTCATGCAGATGTGAACGGCAACGGTACTCCTGACGAGAATGAGAGCTACACCGTTATCTACACCGATGGCGAAACCCCTCTGAAGTCCTTTACGGATCTGAAGCTGGGGGACGAGACCCCGGTGATCACGGATCCCACCGGCGAGTCCGGCTTTGTATTTGATGGTTGGGATCCTGCGGTGGAAGCCACTGTGGCGACCCCCGCAACAGGCAATACCATTACATACAATGCCAAG
>CAZFGL010000029.1:2118-5795 GCA_964518645.1 uncultured Oscillospiraceae bacterium
GCGGACATCAACAGTGAAGTCACTGTTGCGGTGACCCTGAACGAAAACTGCTTCCTCAGCAAGGCTACCCTGAACGGCAGCGACATTGAGCTGAAGAAGGACAACACCTACACCTTTAATGTAGGTGTGAAGGAAAACTACGCACTGATCTTCACCGCAGTGGAAAGACAGGAAACTGTGGTCAATGTGAAGAGCGTCGTGCAGGTGGACTACAAGGGTAAGGCCATCTCTGCGGAGGACGTGCTTGCACAGGCATTTATCTCCGTGACCGCCGACGGTGAGGTCGTTACCGACAATGTATCTGATGTTCAGATCGTAAAGAAGAGCTTTGCGGGAGTTTCCTATTCCATCGCAAAGAAAACCGGTCTGGGCTGGATCCCCAATGGGGATGCCATTGAGAAAGGCCTACTCACCGATGCCACCGGTACTTACAGAATCTTCGCAAAGTACCCCGGAGATGATAAGAACCTTGCTTCCGAGGAAGTGGAGATCGTCTTTGAAGTGGTGGACGGACGGGAAGAGGCATCTCTGGTGCTCCAGGATGCTACCCATGAGGTCACCGATCTTGGCAATGCAGTGCTGGATGAGGCCGCAATCATTGATCTGCTCCATGTGGAGCATACCGGTGAGGGCGAACTGTCCATTTCCTTCATCAGCAAGGAAGGCTCTGTAATTCCTGTATATTCCGGCCTGTCCGGTACCCCCGAGATCAAGGAATTCGGCGTGTATGAGGTTACCATCGAACTGGGCGAGACCGCCGAGTACATGGGCACCAGCGCCAAGGCAAAGCTCACTGTGGTGGACGGCCGTGTTCCCACTGAGATCACCCTGAAGGAGGGGGAGAGCCTGACCTATGATTCCGAGATGACCGAAGAGGACATCTACAATGCAGTGTTCCAGTCTCTGACCACCGTTCCCGAAGAGGGCGAAGAGGCCGAGAAGATTGAGGCTGTCTTCGGGGATAACATGTCCCTGGAGATCGACGATATGGATGCAGGCACACACACCGTTACTGTAAAGTTTGACGGTGATGACACCCATGCAGCCAGCTCCGCACAGGTGGAGTTCACAATTGAGAAGGCACCGGCTTCCATTTCCGTGGCCTCTCAGACCGTTACCTACGGCACACCCTACTCTCTGGGTGTTGGCACCGACCCCGCAGGGATTGATACCGTAACTCTGGTTGCAGGTATTGACGGTGACGGCGCCGGCTTTGTAAGTCTGCTGCTGCCGGAGCGTATCGTAAACAATGATATTTTCAATGCCATTCTGGGCAGCGTTGAAGGGGATGTATCCCTTTCCGAGCTCAGCGGTGTGATCTCCAATATTGCCGGGATCATCGGCGCATGGGATTCCTCTGTGGACTCCTCCGCCATCAATGCCTTGTGCAAGATTCTGGATCAGATCCCCCTGGATGCAACGGTTCGTTTCCGTATGACCTTGCCCACCGATGCAGGTGTGTATGCGGTTGCTGCAACCACCATCGACGGCAACTATGAGACCGCTTATGGTGCAGGCTATCTGGTAATTCTGCCTGAGACCACCAACGTGAATCTGGCATTTGATCAGGAGCTTCCCGCTAACTGCATCATTACCGATCCCGAAAGCTTTGATTTCTCTGCCTCCATGTATCATGAGGGCAAGAATGTAGGCGACAAGTATGTGAATTACCTGTACATGGCTGTGGCTTCCTCCAAGGAGAAGGCTGTAGACCTGTACGTTGGCAGCACTCCCAGCATGGAATATGGCGCATACATCCAGATGGCATACGGTCTGGGCGGCAACTATGTTGCATCTCCCATTTACCGTACCTATGTGATCGCATCCTCTACCATGGAGGAGAGCGCCATTGTATTTGAAGATCCCGCAGTTGCAGTGGTCTATGACGGAAATCCCCACGGCCTTGAGGCATACGTTGTAGATGGCAACGGCGACAAGATCGACGGCGCAGTAGTGACCCTGACCTATGTGGGCATTACCTCTGCCGGTGAGAGCTACAAGGATACCGTGGCTCCCTCTGAGGCTGGTATCTACACCGTCTACGCTACCTGGGAGGGCGACGAAGTATACCGTCCCGCAGCAAACGTAGGCGCACTGACCATTCTGATTTCCGAAATGAAGAAGTCCGCTGTGGTCTTTGAAGAGAACCCTGTAAAGGTGGTCTACGACGGTGATCCTCACGGTCTTGAGGCTTATCTGGTTGACGGCGACGGCAACAAGGTTGATGGAGCTGAAGTGACCCTTACCTACACCGGTGTGACCGCTGAAGGTGCCCGTTATCATTCCACCGATGCACCCTCCGAGGTGGGCGCTTATACGGTTCAGGCTGTCTTTGCAGGCAACAGAACCTACCGCCCTGCAGTCAATGTGGGTGCTCTGGCAATCGTTCCTTCCGAGCTGAAGGAAGCCCGTGTTGAATTTGAGGGTGGCCCCCATCACATCGTGGTTTGTGATGGCGAGCCTCACGGCCTCACCGCAAAGCTGCTTGATGCAAATGACAACGTGATCGAGGATGCAGAGATCGTGATCCGCTATGTGGGCGTAGATGCAGACACCGGTCTGGAACTCTACAACTCCACGGAAGCACCCTCCGCACCCGGCGTATATACCGTAACCGCTGCCTTCGCCGGTGACAGAACCTACCGTCCCGCAGCCAATGTGGGCACTCTGGTGATCCTTGTCTCCGAGATGAAGAAGTCCGAGATCGTATTTGCCGAGAACCCCGTCAAGGTGGTTTATGACGGCGATCCTCACGGCCTTGAAGCACAGCTGGTTGACGGCAACGGCAAGGAAATTGCCGATGCAGAGGTAAAGCTTACCTATGTGGGCGTAACCTCCGCAGGCGCACCCTACAACTCCCAGGAGAAGCCTGTTGAAGTCGGCGCATATACTGTTTATGCCACCTTCGCCGGTGACAGAACCTATCGTCCTGCTGCAAATGTAGGCGCGCTGGCAATCGTTCCCTCCGCAATGGAAGACGCTTATGTGGTCTTTACCGGCGGCGCACACCATCTGGTTGTCTATGATGGTGAGCCCCATGCCCTCGCTGCAAAGGTCATTGACGGTGCAGGCGAAGAGATCGAAGGAGCAGAGGTAACCCTGCGCTATGTAGGCGTTGATGCAGACACCGGAATCGAGTTCTACAACTCCACCGAGGCACCCAGCGCCAAGGGTGTTTACACCGTAACCGCAACATTCGCCGGTGACAGCACCTATCGTCCTGCTGCCAACGTGGGCTGCCTGGTGATCGCACCCACCGGCACCAACGAGAGCCGTATCCTCTTTGACGAGTCCTGGGTCTGCGTGACCTATGACGGCGATCCTCACGGCCTGAACGCCACTGTGGTGGACTGCAACTGTGTTGAGATCCCCGGCGCAGAGGCAAAGCTCCGCTATGTTGGTGTTACCGCAAAGGGTGACTGCTACAACTCCACTGAGGAGCCTACAGAAGTGGGCGTTTACAAGGTTACTGCAACATTTGCAGGTAATTCTGAATATCTGCCCTCTGTGAACTGCGGTCTGCTGATCATCAAGCCGGATTGCTCCGGCCCTGTTGAGCCTGATCCCAGTCCTAATCCTACACCCACGCCTACTCCCAGCGAGCAGCCCAAGCCCACCGAGGAGCCCAAGCCCACCGAGGAGCCCAAGCCCACCGAGGAGCCCAAGCCCACCGAGGA
>CAZFGL010000029.1:5895-19789 GCA_964518645.1 uncultured Oscillospiraceae bacterium
GCCCAAGCCCAGCGAGCAGCCTGAGCCCAGTGAGCAGCCCAAGCCCACCGAAGAGCCCAAGCCCACCGAAGAGCCCAAGCCCACTGAGGAGCCCAAGCCCTCCGAGGAGCCCAAGCCCAGCGAGAAGCCTGAGCCCACTGAGGAGCCCAAGCCCTCTGAAGAGCCCAAGCCTACGCCCAGTGATGAAGTAAAGCCCGAGCCCAGCGTGAATCCCAGCCCCAACCCCAGCGTCACACCTACTCCGGGTCAGACGGACGGACAGTCCCCTGCAACCGGTGACCAGATGCATACGGGTCTCTGGGCCATGATCATGGCTGCTGCCTTTGCAGGTCTTGCAGTTGTGGCAGGCTTCACTTTCAAGAAGCGCAGAAAGTCTGAATAAAGACACTGCCTAATCGCACAATGAAACGAGGTCAGAGAAATCTGACCTCGTTTTTTTTGCCTTGCAACCCTTGCCGGAAACGGGTATAATGGGAGAAAAACTGAAGGACGTTATGTATTATGAGATCTATCTTTTTTGACCTTGACGGGACGTTGACAGATTCCGGTGAAGGAATCACCAAATGCGCCCAGCTGGCGCTGAAGCATTTCGGCATTGATGTTCCCGACCGGAACGAACTCCGGGTGTTTGTGGGGCCACCCCTGTGGGAGAGCTTCCCAAAATTCGGTGTAGCGCCGGAGGGGGTAGAAAAGGCGGTGGAGGTGTTCCGCAGCCGATATACAACGGTGGGCAAGTTTGAAAATACGCCGTATCCGGGGATCGGAAAGCTTCTGGAAGAACTGAAAGCCCGGGGGAACCGGCTGTTTGTAGCCACCTCCAAGCCGGAGATCATGGCCAGAGAGATCATGAAAAAGTTTGAACTGGACATTTACTTTGAAGGAATTTACGGTGCGTCTCTGGACGGGGAAAGATCCACCAAAGAGTCGGTGATCCGCTATCTGCTGGAACAGACCGGGGGAGATCCCCGGGAGGCCATTATGGTGGGCGACACGATTTACGATGTGCTGGGTGCCCGGGCACTGGGAATCGACACCATCGGTGTAACGTGGGGCTACGGCTCCGGAAAAGAGATGCTGGAGGCGGGGGCAGTTGTCCTGGCCGACACCATGGACGAACTGCTGGAGGCCCTGTCCGCAATTTGAAAATGTGGCCGTTTGATACGGCTTTGATACAATATGATACGGTTTTGTTCTTGACATTGCAGACTTTTTCGGTATTCTATCTGTGGACAAATTTATCGAAAAAGAGGACGGTTATTATGAATCACGGTTCTATGCCCGGAATTCCTTGCACGGGCTGTGGCAGCTGCAGGGGATGCCCCATGGAGATCAGAATCCCGGAGATTTTTGTACATTTAAATGCGTATTTTGCCTCGGGAGCGACGGAGAAGCTGGATCCGATCCGGCAGCTGCCGGGGGATCAGCAACCAAAGGCGTGTGTGGGCTGCGGGCAGTGCAATTCCCTGTGCCCGGAACAGATCGATATTGCAGGGTGGATGCTGAAAGGTAGCGGACTTTTGGAGAAAATCCGGGGATAAACGTCTTTTTTGTTGACTTTCCAAAGCAGTAATTTTATAATTATTTAATCTGAAGATTTAGGACTTGATAACATGAAATTGTTTGGAAATAAACATGGTGCCCGGGAGATTCCCGTGGAAGAGGAACTGCCTGTGCTTCAGGACAAGTCCCTTCATCGGGGGGAAGAAATGAGTGATGACGCCCAGGGGGGCGTACTCCTCCGTGATCTGGGTGTCCACAGCGGTCAGGAAGCGGTGGAGGTCTGGCTGACAGGAGATCAGCCGGAGGAAACGGCTCCTTCCGGGGGGGATGAGATTCAGGAGACAGGGGAGGAAGCGGAATCCGCTGAACCCATGGATGCTGAAATGGAAGAGCACAAGCTGCCGGAGGCAGAGACTGCTGAAGATACAGACGGAGATGAGGACGAGGAACCGGAGGACGAGGATGATGAACCCGCCGGAATGCCTCTGTGGAAAAAGTCCCTGATCAGCTTCGTCGTTTGCGTTCTGGTTCTCGGTGTTGCAGCCGGTGTTGTAGTGAACTATTTCCTGGGACTGATCAACTATCAGGCTGCGGACAGTGACTACTTTGTGGTCGCTTCCGCCCCCAGTCAGCTGGAAGAAGAGGTCTATGAGGATTCCTACCTCCGTGCGCTGGATGAGGCGGACAAGGCGGATGATCTGGAAGCAACTCCTGAACAGCTGGAACGTTGGAACGCCTATATTGATAAAATCACCTCTGATGATTCCACCTATGAGATTCCCATCTCTGAGGATGTGTACAATATTCTTCTGATCGGTACAGATAACCGGTCTGAGGGTGAGGTTGGCCGAAGCGATGTTATGATGATCGCCTCCATCAACCAGAAAACCAAGAAGATCTATCTCACCTCCTTCCTGCGGGACTGCTATGTATACATCCCCGGCTATGGAAATACCAGACTGAACCATGCCTATGCCTACGGTGGCCCTGCGCTGCTGATGGAGACCCTGGAGACCAACTTCAAGGTGCACATTGATAAATACGCCATGGTGGATTTCTTCTCCTTCATGGACGTAATCGACATTCTGGGCGGTGTATGGATCCCCATGTCCTCTGATGAGGTCAAGGTGGCAAACCAGTATATCTGGTCCATGAACAAGCTTATGGGCGAGGATTGGGATACGGACTACCTGTGGGGCGAAGGCTACGGCGAGAGTGGCTGGCGGCTGCTCAACGGTAAGCAGGCACTGGCTCATGCCAGAAACCGCTATACCGGCAACGACTACGAGCGTACCGCACGCCAGAGAATGATCATCAATCAGATCATTGACGGTGCCATGCAGGCTACACCTGCCACGCTGGTAGATCTGGCGCAGGCGGTTCTGCCTCAGATCACCACCGATATGACCAAATCTGAGATTCTTTCCTATGCAGCCAATATTGTGGCCTACATTGACTACGATGTGGAGCAGCTTCAGATTCCTGCCGCAGGTACCTACTCCGGTGCCACCATCAGCGGTATGAGCGTGATCAGCCTGGATCTGGACGACAATATTGCATATCTTCAGGATAAGATCTATGCCGGAACAGAGTACGCAGACTAATCAAATGCAAACAGATCTGCCGCAGTTTTTCTGCGGCAGATTTTCTGCGCCGGATATGCACCGGCTATAAAAGAATTGTAAATATTTCAATTTGACCATTGCAAAAAAGCGGAAGTTGCGCTATCATATGTCGGATATTAAATTTCGACGTTTTTCAGTCGGAAAGGAGCACATCATGCAGGAACAGACTGCAAAGCCCGTTGAAGAGCAGGAAGAGGTAAAAACCTCTGATATGGCTCATGAGGAACAGCGGGATGACGAAAAGAAAAAAGAAGAGGAATTTGACAATATAAATATGCCGCCTATGGAGGGACCGGTTCTGCGCCGGGCGCTTTGGCGGGAATGGCGGGGCAGCACCCTTCTGTTCTGCTTTGTCAGTGTGTATGTGGAGCTGTGCCTCCATATTTGTGTTTATCGGGAGATTGATGTCCGGATCCTGTTCCCGATTCTGTTCGGTGTAACAGCCGGTGTTGTGTGCTCGTTTATCTGCACCCTGCTGCCGAAGATCCCGGGACGGGTTCTTACAGTGATACTGGTGGTGGCGCAGGTGCTGTTTGCGGAGGTGCAGCTGGTCTATTACTCCATCTTCGGCAATTTTATGCCCATCAGCCTTGCACAGATGGGCGGCGGCGTAATGACCAACTTCTTTGGACAGATTCTTTACGGAATCGGTCAGCAGATCATTCCGATCCTGCTGCTTCTGGTGCCTCTGGTGCTGCTGATTCTGCTTTTGGCTTTTAGAAAGGCACCTAGACGCCGGGTTTCCTGGCGGCAGAGCCTGACCTCTCTGGGAATGCTGGCCTGCCTTGCGGCGGTGATCGCCGGTGCACTCTTTGTGGGGAAGGATGAGACCTTCTCTGTGTATGAGATTCTCACCAATGTGAACACCTCCACGGATACCAGTTATAAAAACGTGGGTATGCTGGCAACCACAGAGCGGGAGCTTCGCTACATGCTTTTGGGTGCAGGGGAGGATGCCAATCTGAGCGACGGACTTCTGGGCAGAACCAACAGCGGAAGAAAGTGGTCCTCCAAGGTGTACAATGTGGAGGACATCAACTTTGCAGAGCTGGCAGCATCCACCGATGACGAAATGGTGAAGAGTCTGGACCAGTTCTTTGCAACCATGACCCCCACCCGGAAGAATGATTATACCGGCATGCTGGAGGGCTATAACCTGATCACCATCTGTGCGGAGTCCTTCTGCCCCTGGTTTATTTCCGAGAAACTGACGCCCACCCTGTATAAGCTGAGCAATAACGGCATTATCTTTGAGAATTACTACGGCACCTATCAGTCCGTAACCACCAACGGTGAGTATACCACCTGTATGGGTCTCTATCCGGACATGAGCCGTACCAAGACCCAGTCCAGCTTTGACCTCTCCTCCCACAACTATCTGCCCTACTGTCTGGGTAACGCCATGAAGGGAGAGGGCTATCAGACCTGGGCCTATCACAACTATATCGGTGACTTCTACAACCGGAACATCACCCATGCAAACATGGGCTATACCTTCAAGGCGGCGGATTCCGGCCTGAACATCAAGGTGGACTGGCCTTCCTCTGACCTGGAGATGATGGAAGCCTCCGTGGACGACTATCTGTCCAGCGAAGGCCCCTTCCACGCCTATTACATGACCTTCAGCGGCCATTACCAGTATAACTGGGAAAATGCCATGAGCGCCAAGAACCGGGAGGCTGTGGAGGATCTTGACTACTCTGAGCCGGTGAAGGCATACATTGCCTGCAATCTGGAACTGGAGTATGCTCTGGAATATCTGATGAACCGGCTGGAAGAGGCTGGTGTTGCGGACAAGACCGTCATCGTCCTGACCAACGACCATTATCCCTACGGCCTCACCGATGAGGAGTACGATGAACTGGCAGGGCAGGAGATGGATTCGGTATTTGAGAAATACCGCAACTCCTTTATCTGCTATGTTCCCGGCCTCCGGGAGAATATCTATGTGGACGAATACTGCTCCACTGCGGATATTCTGCCCACACTGCTGAATCTGTTCGGTGTGGACTATGATTCCAGACTGCTGGAGGGTACCGACGTCATGTCCAACGGGATCCATGTGGCGATCCTTCAGGACAAGAGCTTTATCACCAGCACCTTCCGTTACGACAATACCACCGAAACTGCCATCGCCCATGAAGAAGGGGTGGAGATCTCTCAGGAGACCATAGACAGCTATCGGCTGTATGTGTCCAACAAGTTTGCCCTCTCCACAGGCATTCTGAACAACGACTACTATGCCCATGTGTTCGGTGAGGAGACTGCCGGTGAGGATGCTCTGGCAAATACCGTTGTATTTACGGATATTAAAAACATCTTCAATCAGGCCTCCGTACTGTACATGTACCGGAACGGCTATGTGGATCCCATCGAGCCGGATACCTTCGGTGGCCGCTATGTGGCCGAGGTGGGTGAGTTCTGCGATGTGATGTACCGGATCGCAGGAGAGCCGGAGACCACGGAGGATTATCTGCCGGAGAATTATGCCCGGAATGAGTTCACCCAGTCCTACCCCTATTATGAGGCGGTCTGCTGGGCATGGGAGAACGGGATCCTCCAGGAAGAGGATATGGACAACGGCTGGGATGACGATACGGACTACCGTGCGGCGGCGTTGCTGATCAAGCGGTTTGCGGAGTATATGGGACTGGATACCTATGTGGACAGCGTCCAGATCGCAGAGTCCATGGAACAGCATCCCCGTATGACGGAGGAACTGGTTCATGCATTCCTGTGGCTGGATCAGGCGGCGATCACCACCCGTGACTCTGAACTTACAGAGCTGTTCGACAACTATACTGCCCGAATCAGCCGTTATCAGATGACCAACTTCCTGTTCTACCTGTGCACATATGAACTGAAGCTGGATGGCTAAAGCATTGTATAATCAAAAAGCATGCTGCATTTTGCAGCATGCTTTTTTACAGTTTACGGAGTAGCTGTTCAAGAAATGCCCGGGTCAGGGACATGACCGCTTGAATATCCTCCCGGGTGGCATTGTCATAGTGAATGCCACAGACCACACAGGCCGGGGCATTGAGCTTGTCAGCAAGCGCCTTTGCCCAGGGACCGGAGATAAAATGCTCCTTATGTCCCGGCAGCAGATTGGTGACAGGTTCCTCTCCGGGGAGACAGGTGCTGACTGCCCCAATATGACTTCGGGAGCCACCGGTGAGCAGAACATGAAGCCCCTTGTCCAGCATTGTGGCCTGACAGGAAATGTGGTGCCTCAGAAGGGGCTCTGACCGGGAGAAGATCACATGCCCTGCCATTCGGGCACCTCCCCCAAATCAAATTGGGACAGCACCTTAAAGGCGATTTGCCGGTTGACATCCTCTATGGTGGCCGGGTGATTGTAATAAGCCGGTACCGGGGGGATGATTATCGCCCCAAGCTGGCTCAGGTCATGCATGTTTCTCAGATGAATGGTGCTGAAGGGACATTCCCGGGGGACCAGTACAAGCTTCCGGCGTTCTTTCAGGGTTACATCGGCGCTGCGGAGGAGCAGCGTGTCGCAGTAGCCGCTGGAGATCCCCGCCAGAGTTTTCATACTGCATGGGATGATGACCATGCCCAGTGTGCGGAAGCTGCCGCTGGCAGGGCCACCGCCGTAATCCTCGTTGTCGTACAGCCGGGTGCACAGGGACTGAAGCTGCTGGCGGGTCATGTCCATCTCGTGCCGGAGGGTCAGTTCGCCACACAGGGACAGGATCACATGGGTCTCCACCTGGGGAATGTCAGCCAGAGCTTTCAGCAGAGCAATGGCCAGAGGTGCGCCGGAGGCGCCGGTAATGCCCACAAGGAGCCGTTTTTTTTCCATGGGAACAGCCTTTCTTATGTGAAATCGAAATCGGGCAGCCACTTTCTGGGGTTAACCTCCAGAAACTCCGCCCGACGGAACCGATCCTTCATGTGAAAGGGAACGGTGCAGTCAAAGATTGTTTTACAGGAGATCCCTTTCCCGGCAATGCTGGTGGAGTAATCCGGGGAGGCGGAGGGGTCAAGGGGATGGCAGCGGACACCGGGGATAGTGATGATGTCCTCGTTCCCCTGAAAGCGGGTGTTCATGGCCCAGAGCACGTCGTCTGTGTCAAAAAGATCCACATCCTCGTCCACCAGAATCACATGTTTCAGTTCCGGGAAAGCGGAGAAGGCCAGAAGTGCCGCTTGACGCTGTTTCCCCTCGTCGGTGGGGACGGTCTTTTTCACCTGAATGACTGCGCAGTATTTTCCCCCTCCGGAGGGATGGGCGTATACATTTTGCACCTTCCCGGGCATGGCTTTTTCGATCATCCGATAGATGCTGGCTTCCGTTGGGATACCGGCCATGGAAACGTGTTCCATGGAGGGGCCGATACAGGTCTGCATAATGGGATTTTTTCGATGGGTCACTGCGGTGACCTGAATCAGCCAGCAGACCGAAGAGGCGGCACCGTTATAGCCGGGGAATTCCGGCATGGCGTAGCCGGTGTGGGAATTCTGATCTTCCTGAACCTGAATTCCGGGCTGGACATATCCCTCGATTACATATTCCGAGTGGAAAATACAGTTTTCGGGGATAGTCAGGCACTTGTGCAGCTTCACCGGGGCACCACGCAGGCCACCGGCAATGGACAGCTCGTTAAAGCCAAGGGGGGTGGTGGGCGGTTCAAAGCAGGAGGCCACATTGATGGCCGGGTCTACACCAATGGAGATGGAGATGGGCAGGGGCTGCCCCAGCTCAGTGGCACGCTCAGCCATGGCACCGATATGTCTGGAACCGGGCTGAAGGAAGATGCTCATGGTGTTTTTACTTTGCAGGCACATTCTGTGAATGGTCACGTCAGACAGTCCGGTGTCCGGATGGGTGGCGTAGCACATGCCCATGGTGAGATAGGGGCCGGCATCCACCGGGGTGTTGGTGGGGGCAGGCAGGATCTGAAACAGGTCAAAATCCGGATCACTTGCCAGATGAACCACCTCCTGACAGGGGGTGGCCTCGTCCACTACCACCGGTTCGATGGGATGCTCCGAGGCGTGACAGAGCACTTTTCCCACGTCACTGGGATCGCAGCCGCAAAAGGCGGCGACCCGCTTCCGGCTTCCCACGATCCCGATGGCGACAGAGGCATCAGGAAAGCCGTTTATATTGTGGAACAACATGGCGGGGCCGTTTTGCCGGGTGGGACGCATGACGGTGCCTCCTGCACCCACATAGCGGTATACACCGGAGAGCTCAGCCTCCGGAGACACCGGGACATGGGTCTCGACCAGCTCGCACGGCATGGTTTTCAGCAGCGCAATGGCGCTGCGCAGATCATATACGTCCATGGGATTTCACGCTCCGATAGTTTTCATTGAAACACATTCTAGCAGGACGGGATCCATCCTGCAATTCTGTTTTTTCAGAACCTATTCCCCCGGGGAATCAATGGCCATCTCCAGCTGGTCGGACACATAGTTCCAGAAATCCAGTCCCAGGGGAGTGGGACGGTGATCCTTCCGGCGCACCAGACAGATGGGGCTGTCCACCGCAGGGGTAATGGGAATGGTCACCACCTGGGGATTGTCTACATAATCCGCGTGCCGCTTCATCAGCAGTGCCACGCCGGTATTCCGGGCGGCCAGATCGATCAGATTTTCCGGGCGGTGGCCGGTGAAGGCAATATTGGGGACAAAGCCCGCATTGCGGCAGAGGCTGCTGTAAAGATGCTGAAAGCCGGTCTGCTGATCCAAAAACAGAAGGGGCAGGCCGGAGAGAGATTTCAGTTCAATGGTCTCCTGCTGTGCCAGAGGGTGTTCCACAGCAACCACGGCCACCAGCTGATCCCGGTACAGCTCCATCCGTTCCAGTTCCTCGGTAGGCTCCAGTCCCCAGCGGGTGAAGCCCAGCTCGCATTTTCCTGTTTCCAGAAGCTCCAGAAGCTCCTGCCGTTCGCATTCCGTGACGTTCAGGGTCACGTTGGGGAATTCCTGCTGGAAGCCGGCCAGAAGTCCGGTGATATGATATTGTGCCATGACCGGCAGGGAGGCAATGGTGAGTGTGGTGCGTTCCCGCTGGTTCTGCTGCTGGGCGATGGCGAAGATCTGATCCTTCAGCTGTGTGATCTGGGTCGCAGCGGAGAAAATCTGTGCCCCCACAGGACTCATGGACACATTCCGGGAGTTCCGCACCAGCAGAGGTGCGCCCAATTCCCGCTCCAGTGTGAGAATATGCTTGGACAGGGAGGATTGGGAAATGCACAGTTCTTCTGCGGCCCGGGAGAAGCTGCCCAGCCTGGCAATGACGGTAAATTCGCTGAGATATTCAATTTCCATGGGATTACCTCCTGAATGGATTTTCCTTCATCTTACGGAAGTTCAAAAGTCTTGTCAAGAATAAAAGGAATTTGAGACTGGAAAGACAGGAATATGCTGTTAAAATGCACAAGAATATGGACTCGTTTGTGCGGCACGGCACAAGGGGTTTCCCGGAAAAATGTGTTATACTGGAGTCAGCAAACAAAACCGTGACAATGGAACTGGTGAGGTGTCCCTATGAAAAATGAATTTGAGTCCAAAGTCGTGATCGTAACCGGCGGAAGCCGTGGTATCGGTTATGCCACCGTAAAGGCATTTGTGGAGGAGGGTGCAACGGTTGTGCTCTGTGCCTCCTGTCAGGAAAGCGGAGAAAAGGCTGTGGCCAGTCTGAAGGCCCAGCATCCGGAAGCAAAAGTGGAGAGCATCTGGCCGGTGCTGACGGATTACAGCTCTGTAAAAGAGGCGTTTGACGGCGTGGCCGATAAATATGGAAGAATTGATGTGCTGGTGAATAATGCAGGCTGTTCCGACAGCACCCCCTTTACCCAGTATACAGAAGAAAAATTTGAAAAGGTTATGGATCTGAATGTCAATGGTGTTTACAACTGCACCCGGGCTGTGGTGGAGCATATGATCGCCCGGCACAGTGGTGTGATTCTGAATACCTCCTCCATGGTCAGCAAGCTGGGGCAGCCCAGCGGTCTGGCCTATCCCATGTCCAAGTTTGCGGTCAATGGTCTGACCGTGTCTCTGGCAAGAGAGCTTGGGCCTCAGGGGATCCGGGTCAATGGTGTTGCCCCGGGTGTGACCTATACGGACATGATGAAGGCGGTGCCGGAGTCTGTGATCGCCCCCATGGTGGAGCGGATCCCTCTGCGCCGGATCGGTCAGCCGGAGGACATCGCCAATGCATTTGTGTTCCTTGCATCGGATAAGGCCTCCTATATCACCGGTGTGACCCTGAATGTGGACGGTATGGCCAGCAACTGAACACAGGAATAAAAATGAAGCTGTCTCAAGATACTTTTTGTACCTTGGGACAGCCTTTTTGTTTATCTGTTGTGTGTTTTTGCCTGTCGGGAAATGGGATTTTTCCATATCCCCTGTACCGTGGAGCGGAATGCCCGGCGGGGAGAGATGCTCTTCCGGTACATGGGCCTCTTTCTCAGAACATAGTAGAGGGCATACAGCAGGGAGAGGGGCAGGCCGAGAATGTACCGGGTAGTTGCGCCCCGGCGGAAGAAGAAGCCTTCGTCAAAGCCACTGAACCAGGTGGAGGCCTCCTGTGCCACGGAAGCGATGGGTGCAGGGACGTAATAGATCTTCAGTCCGGCCTTCTGACAGTCCAGCAGAAATTTCAGTTCCTCCTCTGCCCCGTTTCCGGAGCCGGCCCCCAGCAGGGGATCAAACTGTACGCCGCTATCCAGCAGCCGCTGTCGCCGGAAGGAAATCTGCCAGGAGCTGACTCTTGCAGTGCGGGGGAACCGGAGCCGAAGAATTTTGTCCGGGAAGGAGGGGGGGCGGTTGGTCATTTTGAAAATGATCACATCCGCCTGGGGAAGCTGGGTATAGGCATGGAGAATGGTCTTTTCATAATCGGGCAGGAAAACCTCGTCATCGTCACAGAGCAGGCACAGGTCAGCGGAAGAGGCTGCAATGGCCATGTTCCTGCTTTTTGTAAGGCCCCGTTCTCTGGTGAAGATCATCCGGGCAATTCCACCGGCGGTGGGAAATTCCATGTAATGCTCCCTGTCACACTGGTTAACAACCAGAATATTGCCGGTGAGATGGGAACTTTGGATCAGTGCATCATCGGTCTGATGCATACAGGACATTAAAACTTCAAGCTTCATAACAAAACCACACATTACTGCTTTATTTATCTGGGATAATAACATAAAACGGAGCAATAATCAAGAAATCACCGGGGGCGGACAGGCAGTGCGGTCAGATTGACAAAAACCCTGTCCTTGCCTATAATATTCAGATAAGGTTATTAAAGTTGATTCTGGAGGCGCCAATGAACAGGCTGAAAAGCAGTTATTTATATGGAATTTATACGGCACTGACCGGCTGGGCGAGCCGTCAGTGGGAGGGCAGTCTGGTGGCCGCATGGCTGACCGGACAGAAGGAGCCTGAAGATGGCTGGTTTGACCGGATACTCCGGTGGTTCCGTCAGATATTCCTGAAAATTTGTGAGGGGCTGAGGCTTCCGCGGCTTTTGCAGGGCAGTATCTTCCTGCATCCCGGTGTATTTGGGGCAGCTGCCATGGTGCTGGCACCCCTGTGCCCCACGCTGGTGATCCTGGCGCTGGTTGGGGCCAGCTTTTTCGGCTTGCTGCTGAAGCTGGGAACTGACCGAAACTGCCGGGTGGAGAAGTCGCCTCTGGGACGGTATGTGGCGCTGTACGCCGGGATCTATTGCTATGCCACCACAACCTCCACCTCCTTCCGGGGGAGCCTGTATCCCGGCCTGCTGACGGTGGCCTTTGTGCTGTTCTTCTTTACGGTCGCCGGCGGGGAACTGAAGGGGAAGCACCTTCGGCTGGTGCTCTGGTGTATGGTCGGAGCGGGGGTGCTGGTGTCCCTGTATGGGTTTTATCAGTTTCTGTTCCCGGAAAAGTTCCGGAATGTGTGGACGGATGTGGATATGTTCTCATCCATTGCCTTCCGGGTGTACTCCACGCTGGAGAACCCCAATGTACTGGGGGAATACTTCCTGCTGATTATCCCCCTGTGCTGCGGGGTGGGGCTGACTGCATCGAAGAAAAAGGGAAAGGTTGCCGCACTGGGAGCTGCTGCACTGATGGCGGTGTGTCTGGTGCTGACCTATTCCCGGGGGTGCTATCTGGGACTGCTGTTTGCGGCGGGGGTATTTCTGGTTTTGATGAATCCCAGACTGCTGATCCCCGGGATCGTGGTGCTGCTTCTGAGCCCCCTGTATCTGCCGGAATCGGTGATCTCCCGGTTTACAAGCATCGGGAATATGGGGGATACCTCCACCTCCTATCGGGTATATATCTGGCTGGGGACGCTGGCCATGCTGAAGGATTACTGGTTCTGCGGTGTTGGCCCCGGAATCGATGCGTTCAACATGGTTTATCCTGAGTACGCCTATAATGCGGTGACCGCCCCCCACTCCCACAGCCTGTATCTTCAGCTGATCTGTGATACAGGGGTGTGCGGACTGGCGGTGTTCCTGATCCTGCTGGTTTCCTTCTACCGGATGATGTTCACCGCGGTGAAACATACGGAGGATAAGAAAATAAGAACCCTGCAAATATCCGGAATTGCCTCCATTACCGGGTTCCTGGTGCAGGGGGCTACAGATTTTACGTTCTATAATTACCGGGTTATGCTGCTGTTCTGGGCAGTGCTGGGGCTAAGTGTGTGCTTTGCCCGGATGGGGCGGAAAGAAAAACAGGGGGAGGAAGTCCATGATTAAGATCCTTCATATTCTTACGGACAGTAATTTCGGAGGTGCCGGACGGTATCTTGTGAATTATCTGAAAGCCCGGGACAGGGAGCGGTTCTCCGTTTCTCTGGTACTGCCCACCGGCAGTCTGATCCTGCCCCATGTGGCGGAGCTGGATGTGTCGGTGATCCAGGTGGACGGGATCGGGGATCAGTCCTTCTCACTGACCGGAATCCGGAAGCTTGGACAGGTGATCGCCCGGGAAAAACCGGATATTGTCCATACCCATGGCTCCTTCAGTGGCCGGGTCGCCGCAAAGCTCTGGGGCAAAAGGGTGATTTATACCCGCCACTGTGCATTCCCTGTGCCCGGTTATTTGCGCCGGAGGCCGTTCCACTGGATTAATGGAGCGGTGAACTGCCTGTTTGCGGATCATGTGATCGCAGTGAGCCCTGCGGCAAAGGAAAATCTGGTGGACAGCGGGATCCCGGAAAAACGGATCACTGTAATGATGAACGGAAGTGATCCGGTTCCCCCCTGTGATGGGGAGACCTGTAAGAACCTGCGAAAAACGCTGGAAATCCCGGAGGGGGCCTTTGTGGGTGGACTTCTTGCCCGAATAGAGCCCTACAAGGGACAGGGACAGCTGCTGGAGGCAGCGGAGATCCTGCACAGGCAGGGACGGGATTTTGTGATCCTGCTGGCGGGAACCGGGTCTGAAGCGGAAGAGATCCAGCAGCGGATCCAGTCGATGGGGCTGTCTGGCTGTGTCCGGTATCTGGGATTTGTGGAGCAGGTGTCTCAGGTGCTGAGCATTCTGGATGTGCAGCTGAACTGTTCCTCCGGAACGGAGACCTCGTCCCTTTCCATTATAGAGGGAATGAGCATGGGGCTGCCCACTGTGGCCAGTGACTACGGCGGGAACCCGTGGCTGATCGATGACGGCGTGACCGGTCTTCTGTATCCCACCGGCAGCAGTCAGGCGCTGGCAGAGAAGCTGGAATGGATGATGGATCACCGGAGAGAGATTTCAGTTCAATGGTCTCCTGCTGTGCCAGAGGGTGTTCCACAG
>CAZFGL010000030.1:0-19232 GCA_964518645.1 uncultured Oscillospiraceae bacterium
TCCGGGAGGGGGGCAAAACCGTTGTATTTCTGGTGATGCAGGAGAACATGGATGAAGGGGTCAGCCAGCAGATCCGGCAGCAGATGGCGGAAAAATCCTATCTGGTGAAGTCCCCGGGAAAGCCGGATACCATGCTGGAAATGATCCGGGAGATGGAACTGGTGATCGCCATGCGGCTCCATACCATTATTTTTGCGGCCAGTGTGAATGTCCCGGTGCTGGGATGTGTATATGATCCCAAAGTCGGTGCTGTTTTGCAGCAGCTTGATATGCCTGACTGCGGTACACCGGATACCATGGATGGAGACAAAGCCTATGAGAAAGCCATGGAGCTGCTTGGGCGTATTCCGGAGGCGAAGCAGCAGATGCAGATACAGGTTGAGAGCCTGCGTGGACAGGCAGCAGATAATGTCCGGCTGTTCCGACAGATGATGGAGGAACAGGGACGATGAAAGGAAGAACGTATGTCACAGCAGCCTGAGAAAAAAGAAAACCGGGTGAAAACCATCGGTATAATCATGGTCATTACCCTGCTGGGCAAGGTGCTGGGGCTGGTGCGGGACATGCTTCTGGGGCATAATTTTGCCACAGGCATGGAATCCACAGCCTTTCAGGTAGCCAGCCGGATCCCCCGCACATTTTTCGATGCAATCTTTGCTTCTGCCATTTCCGCCAGCTTTATTCCGGTGTTCACCGGACGGCTGGAGAAATACGGGAAGGAGGATGCGTTCCGGCTGTCCTACAGTTTTTTTACATGGGTAGGAGTGGCCACCGCCCTGTTTTCTCTGATAGGTATGGTTCTGTCTCCCCAGCTGGTATCCCTGCTGGCAGACGGATTTGCCGGGGAGACGGCAGCGCTGTGTGCAGATCTGCTCCGGGTTCTGTTCCCTACGGTGTTTTTTACGGGCATGGCCTTTTCCATGGTGGGGGTGCTCCAGTCTATGGGGCAGTTTCACATCCCGGCGGCTCTGAGTGTGGTGTCCAATGCCATTATCATTGTGTACTACCTGCTGTTTTGCAGAAAATACGGGATCACAGGCCTTGCCTGGGCATTTCTTCTGGGATGGGCGGCACAGGCCCTGATTCAGATCCCCTGGCTCCACAGAAACCAGTTCCGGTTTCGGCCGTCTCTGAGGCATCCGGCGCTGAAGCAGATTTTTGCCCTGATGCTGCCGGTGATGGTGTCCACCTGGATACAGCCCATCAATCAGCTGATCTCCACCCGGTTTGCCACCCATATTTTCAGCGGTGCCGGGGCCAGTGCCATGGATTATGCCAACACCCTGTATACCATGATTACCGGCATTCTGGTGCTTTCCATTACAAATGTGATCTTCCCGGAGATGAGCCGTCTGAGTACTGCCGGGGATGAGAAAAAGCTGGGAGGACTGATTGCGGACAATATCCGTGGAATGCTGTTTCTGCTGCTGCCCCTGACGGTGGGGGTTGCGGTGATGGCAGAACCGCTGGTACGGCTTTTGTACGAATGGAAGAGCTGGGACAGCTTTTCCACCACGATCACCGCCCGGGCGCTCCGGTTTATGAGTTTCGGAATGGTGGGATACGGCATCCAGAATGTGCTGTCCAGAGCCTTTTATGCAGGTCAGGACGGGAAAACCCCGCTGATTTCCGGTGTGGTGTCCATCGGGGTGAACCTGCTGCTGTGCCTTCTGCTGGGAGAACGGCTGGATGTGGCGGGACTGAGTCTTGCCACCGCCCTCTCCACCACAGTGGCGGCGGTGGTGCTGATGATTCCCACCGTACGCCGCTTTCCCAAAGAGTGGAACGGCACCTTCTGGGTAGCGCTGGGGAAAATGCTGCTTTGCTCTGGCGCTATGGGGGGCGTGGTGTTCCTTTTGAAGGAACTGCTTCTGTCCGTGGCTCCGGAGGGGATTCTGGGACGGCTTCTGGTGCTGGGAATTCCAACGGTGTCCGGTGTGCTGGTCTATTTCGGACTGGCTCTGCTGCTTCGGCTCGGGGAACTGGAGGAAGTCCGGCGATTGATCAAAAAATAAAGACAGCCATCCGCTTCACGATAAAAGCGGATGGCGTTTTCTTTATTTACTGCGCTTTTTCAAAATGATCACTGCTGCTGCAATCACAAGAACCACAGCGCCCCCGATCACAAAGGGTAGGGGAGAGACGGAGTTGCCACTCTGGGCAGGGGCAGCCTCTTCGGGAACATCGGCGGCGGGAGCGGGTGTATCCTCGACAGGAGGCTCAGAGACCATATCCGAAGCGGGATCATCCACAAGGGAGGCATCCTCTGCGGGAGTGTCGTCCACGACCACCGGGGTGCCCGTTACCCGGATCACTACATTTTCATAGGTGCCGGGAAGAAGCTGGGTGACCTGAGTGCCAACGGTCTCGTCATAGAAGAGAAGGCTGTTGGAAGAGTCACAGTCTGTGTAGAGGGTGAATTCACAGCCCTCGGGGGCAGCCAGCGTTCCGCCATCCTCAATGGTCAGCGTGCTGAGGCTGGAATCGCCGGTCACCAGCCATGTGCCCCCTGCGGCCACAGTCATGGAGATGCCGGTGTTGTCGGTGCCTTCGTAAACGGTGTCTTCCGGACGGATCAGGTTGGCCTGAACGTCCTCTACCCACAGGTCGTTTTCAAAGAAGTCCGGGGTGTATCCGTCGTCCTCCAGTGCAGCAACAAGCTGTTCCTCGCTCCACAGGTCGTTCCAGGCGGCGTAGGTGCCGGAGACGGCCTTGCCGGTGAGGGTGGCGTTTTCACCCACCGTGACCGTCATGGCACGCTGATAGTCCTGATGGAGGATGTCGCCGGTATATGCGCCATTTATAAAGGTGGTGGCAATGCCGGGAACGGAACCGGACTGCTCGGGGGTCAGGTAACCGGAGGCGGAGGGGGGATCATAGGTGACCACGGAGTGAACGAGAACATTATTGGAGGTGCAGGTTTCGGCGTTGTCAAAGGTCATGTCTGCGTTCATGCTGCGGATCAGGGCCAGAGAACCATAGAGATTTTTGTTGTAGAAATATGCCGCGCCACAGCCGTTTCCGCTGCCCAGAATATCCACACCGGGCATAAAGAAATCGTCGTCATATCCCATGGGGGTGACGGAATCCGGCAGATGCTCCGGCAGAGTGGAGACCAGTGTATTCCGGAATACGCCCTTGGCCACCATGCTGATGTCCGGGAGGGAATTGTGGACAACAATGGCATTAAAGGGGGCAACCACATTGGAACTGCGCCCGGTATCCACGGCGAAGTCCGGTGCCTTTGTCATGGCATCCCCATCCTCAATGGCTGCCACACCGGTGTCTGTGAGAATGTCGCTGGAGCCACACATGAACACACCGTACTGACCGGCGTAGAGATCGGAGCCGTAAAGGCGCATGCCGTAGGTGAGATAGGTGCCGTAACCGCCCTCGGTGGAAACGCCGCAGGAGTTGACCATGTAGGTCATGGCATCCACGGAATCCTGAGAGACTGCGCCCCAGTTGTTGGAGAGAATCTCACTGCCGTAGAACCAGGAGTTGTTTCGGGTCATGAGCAGGGTGGCTCTTGCACCACCGGCCAGCAACTTGAAGGGGGGCATCCAGATGCTGTCCGAGTGGGCGGAGAGGGTGGAATTTACGGCCACCACAGAGGTGGCGGCGGGACTGGTGGTGCTGAATGCATAAACGGGGGTGGAACGGGGGCCTTCCGAGGCGATATAGGCGTTTTCCAGCCGAAGCTCGCCGGTGTTGATACCGATGCCTACTCCGTGAACTGCTTCGTAGCCCAGATCGTTGTTGCCCTCCCCGGCGTTTACGGAGATCACCGTATTATACTTTTTTCCGTTGACCTCATAAGGGGTGGCCTCACCGCCGATGGTAAACACGTCGGTTTCCGAGGGCATTTCCACTGCAATACCGCCTGAAAGTGCATTGCCGGTAAGATTCAGACCGGAAATACCTGTGGGAGAGAGCAGCTTGCAGCCCTCGTCAAAGCTGTATTCGCCGGAAAAATCACTGTCTCCGGGAAGCTCCTGTATGGTGCCACCGGAGACGTGGAATGCGGCGTGGGACAGCACCTCTTCATAGGTGCCGAATTCCTGACCTGCTGCGGCAGGACCACCTCCGGGGCCACCGGGAGCATCCGGGGGAGCACCATCCGGGGGCATATCCACAGCGGAGACGGGCAGCGCCGCAGTCACCGTCAGGACTGCTGTCAGGAGCAGTGCAGCGATACGTTTTTTCATGTTCCTTCCTTCTTTCTTTTTGAGGTTCAGGATAATCATAACATAGATGTGGACAGGAATTCTGTATCATTTTTGTTGATGAATGGATGCAAAAATGTCACTGAAGATGAAAAAAGGGACTGCCCGGAGGCAGTCCTTTCTGAATATGAACTTATTTGTCCTCGTAGAATGCCTGCATGGCAAGGCTTGTCATGTAGCAGTCCAGTTTGGAGACAACTTCAATGGGAGCGTGCATGCTGAGTACGGGAACGCCTGCGTCAATGGTGACGATATTCCGGTTTGCCATATACATGGCCACGGTGCCGCCACCGCCCTGATCGACCTTGCCAAGCTCGCCCATCTGCCATGCGATGTGCTTCTCGTCGCACAAACGGCGGATCTTTGCCACAAATTCGGCGGGAGCGTCGGAGGAACCGGACTTGCCCCGGGCACCGGTGTACTTCATGAAGCATACGCCACGGTTCAGGTGGCTGTTGTTCCGGCGGTCAGAGACCTCGGGATAGGTGGGGTCATAGGCGTTGGTAACGTCAGTGGACAGGCACTGGGAGTTCTTGAAGCACTCCATCAGCTTTACGTTCTGGGCGCTGCACAGGCAGTCCATGAAATACTCAAATGCCTGAGATTCCATGCCGGAGATGCCCATGGAGCCGATCTCTTCCTTGTCCGCCAGACAGCAGACTGCGGTATACTCGGGGATGGAATCCATACGAAGCATGGCGTCCAGAGCTGCGAAGGAGCAGCTGCGGTCGTCATGGCCGAAGGCGGCGATCATGCTCCGGTCGAAGCCAACCTCACGGGCCTTGGAGGTGGGAACCAGAGACAGCTCGGCGGACATGAGGTCCTCCTCACAGATGCCGTAAGCCTCGTTCAGGTAGAGCAGTACAGCCAGCTTAACGCTGTCGCTGCCTTCGTCCTCGGGCAGAGGCATGGAGCCGATGAGTACGTTCAGGTTTTCGCCGGTAACACCGTCGGCCAGGGACTTCTTGTTCTGATCCTGAGACAGATGGGGCAGCAGATCGGTGATGATGAATACAGGGTCAGTATCCTTTTCGCCGATGCAGATGTCTACTGTGGTGCCGTCCTTTTTGGCAACCACGCCGTGGATTGCCATGGGGATGGTGGTCCACTGATACTTTTTGATGCCGCCGTAATAATGGGTCTTGAAAAAGGCCAGCTCAGAATCCTCATACAGGGGATTGGGCTTCAGATCCAGACGGGGATTGTCAATGTGGGCAGCAGCAATCCGGGTGCCCTCTGTCAGAGACTTCTTGCCGATGACAGCCAGATTGATGGCCTTGCCGTAAACGGTGGTGTAGACCTTGGTGCCGGGAACCATTTCCATGCCGGGGGTGTAGGGGCGGAAGCCCTTGGCCTCGGCCTGACGGATCACTTCACGGACAGATTCCCGCTCTGTTTTTGCGGCATCCAGAAAGTCCATATAACGGCGGGCATAGGCATTCATCAGCGCCTTGTCGTCTTCGGTAAGATTGGTGTAGCCGTTTTTCGGTGCATAGAGCAGTTCCTTGCGCTTTTCTTCGTAGTTCATAATTCAGTTTCCTTTCTCATCCGCCAGAAGCTCGTCCAGAAGGGCGTTGCAGCGGCGGGCAAATTCTTCCTGGGTGTAAATACCGTTCCGGAGGGTGTAATCACACAGTTCCTCATAATACTCGTTGGAGGGCTGGGCGGAGATCCGGAGACGGGCATATTCCTCAGAGATGTTGTCACGGGCCATGAGCCGCTGCACCCGGATGTCCACCGGGGCGGTGACGGCAATGACATGATCGCAGCGGAAGGGCAGATCCCCCTCCAGAAGATTGACGGCATCAATGGCGGCGATGGTGCGTCCTTCTGCTCTGGCCTCCGCCAGCAGACGGTCGGTTTCTGCCATGATGTATTTTCCAGTGATACGGTTCAGATCCATCAGTGCGTTCTGATCCGCAAATACGATATTGCCCAGAGCCTTCCGGTCAAGAACCCCGTCGGTGATAACCCCGGGGAACCGGGCATCCAGCTCGGCAATCAGGTTTTTGTCATCCTTCAGCAGCTGATGATAAACCGCGTCCAGATCCAGCACGGTGCCGCCCCGCTGGGCGATGCACTGGAGGGCTGTGGTTTTTCCGCTGCCGGTGGGGCCGGTAATTCCAAAGACGGTCATGGTTGATTGTCTCCTTCCACAATGTGAAATCCGGCGGCCTTTTTCAGTCGGTTGGCTACCGCGTATGTTACGCCACCCCCGGCGGGGCAGCGGGCATAGATGGTTTTGATATTGTCACTGTCCAGAGCCCGCAGTGTGGCAAACAGCCCTCTGGCCAGGGTTTCCGGGTGCGCCTCTTCCCCGTAGGCCATTGCCTTTTCGCCGGGATACAGGTGCAACTCCTCCTGAAAGCAGAGCACCCTGTCCTGAGCACCCAGACGGGGGAGAATATATCGGGCGGCATTTTCCGGGGTACCGGTGACAATGATTACTTCCCCTGCGGGGGTATAGTGGGTGTATTTCATGCCGGGGGCACGAACCACCTCGTCCGGAGAGATCTCTCCCACCACGGCCCGGTCTACCACCAGATCCCCCAGTACATCCCGGAGCTGTTCCGGGGTGATGCCACCGGGACGGAGAAGCCGGGGACACTCCCCGGTGAGATCCACAATGGTGGACTCCACGCCCACAGAACAGGGACCGCCGTCTACAATGGCCTGAATCTTTCCGGCCATGTCGTGATAAACGTGCTGGGCGGTGGTGGGACTGGGCTTTCCGGAAATATTGGCGGAGGGGGCAGCGATGGGAACACCGGACTGACGGATGATCTCCCGGGTCAGGGGGTGATCCGGACAGCGAATGGCCACCGTGTCAAGATTTGCTGTGGTGCGCCGGGGAACATTGTCCCGGGCAGGGAGCACAAGGGTCAGAGGGCCGGGCCAGAATTTTTCCATCAGCGTCCATGCGGCGGAGGGGATGTGGTGACAGAACAGGGAAACCTGTTCCGCCCCGGACACATGGAGAATCAGGGGGTTATCCTGAGGCCGCCCCTTGGCCTCGAAAATTTTCAGTACAGCGTCCGGGTCAAGCCCGTTGGCACCCAGTCCGTAGACCGTCTCAGTGGGGATCCCCACAAGACCGCCGGTTCGGATTACTTCGGCGGCAAGGGCAGGGGTGTCCGGTGCGCCGGCATCCAGTATGCGTGTTATCATAATTCGTCACTTTCCTGACTGCTTTTCAGCTTTTCTGCCTGATCGGCAGTGATGAGCGCATCAATGATCTCATCCAGATTGCCGTCCATGATCTCTCCGATTTTGTACAGGGTCAGACCGATCCGGTGATCGGTGACCCGGGACTGGGGGAAATTATAGGTGCGGATCTTTTCGTTCCGCATGCCCATACCCACCTGCGCCCGCTTTTCGGCGGAGAGGGAGGCAGCCTGCGCCTCCTGTTGTGCCTGATAAAGCCGGGAATAGAGAATGCGCATGGCTTTTTCCCGGTTTTGCATCTGACTGCGTTCCTGCTGGCATTCCACCACAGTGCCGGTGGGCTGATGGATCAGACGGACAGCGGAGGAAGTTTTGTTGATATGCTGTCCACCTGCGCCGGAGGAACGGAATACTTCCATTTTAATGTCCGCAGGATTCAGCTGGATGGAGACCTCGTCCACCTCGGGGAGCATGGCCACCGTGGCGGTGGAGGTGTGTACCCGTCCGCCGGATTCTGTCTCCGGAACCCGCTGAACCCGGTGGACACCGGTTTCAAATTTCAGCCGGGAGTATGCACCCTGACCGGTGACCATACAGATGATCTCCTTGACACCGCCAAGTTCTGTTTCGTTCAGGGAGGTGATCTCTATTTTCCAGCCCTGTTTCTCCGCATACATGGAATACATGCGGAACAGACTGTGGGCGAACAGTGCGCTCTCTTCGCCACCGACCCCAGCACGGATCTCCAAAATCACGTTTTTCTCGTCGTTGGGGTCCTTGGGCAGCAGCAGGATTTTCAGTTCCTGCTCCAACTGAGGCAGCAGGGCCTTGGCCTCGTCCAGTTCTTCCTGACAAAGCTGACGCATATCCGGTTCCAGGGTTCCGGAAAGCATCTCCAAAGCCTCGTCCATGGTGCGCCGGGTGCTTTGATACCGGCGGAAGGCATTGACCACCGGTTCCAGACTACGCTGCTCCTTCAGCAGCCTTGCAGCCCGTTTGGGGTCATCATAGAAGTCCGGGCGACCGGACATATCATTCAGTTCCAGATAGCGGTTCTCCACTACCTTCAATTTCTCAAGCATAGTACAGCTCCTGATAGATTTTTCTCATTCGTACCGGCCTTTATTCTACCACAGAAGTCAAGGCGTTGCAATCTTTTGGTAGAGCCGATATTCCACCTGTGTCCGGTCTGTGAGATGGGTTGCTTCCCCGGCCCGCCGGGCACCCTCCCGGGTGATCCGCCACACATGGGGGGTCATGGACAGCAGCTGGCTGATCTCCCGGTTGGAGTGAAGCTCCAGCGGGAATTCCAGCGTTTCGGCGGTGATCAGCCGGAAGCCTTCTAGCTCGGGAACAGTTTTCTCCTGCTTTTCCGTGATCTCTGAATAGATCAGCCGTTTCAGCCCCATCAGATGGCCCCGGCCGGCGGTGACTTCCAGATAGCAGCCCCCGGGCTTCAGCACCCGGAGAAATTCCCCGGGGACGGAGAGGGCAAACATGCTCATGATCCCGTCCAGATTTTCATCCCGGATGGGCAGATGGGCGGCGGAGGCGGTGAGCCACAGGGCGTTCTTGTTGCTGCCGGAGGCGTATCGGACTGCCTCTTTGGAGATGTCCACCCCAACAAAAGCACCATCGGTGAAGTGCTCCATCAGGGCGGAGAGGTAATAGCCCTCGCCACAGCCCGCATCCAGAAAGGCGGGACACTGGGGGAGCAGGGGGGTGAGCAGCTGGGCAACCCGGTCGGCAATGGGCCGATAATGCCCCTGAGACAGGAACTCCCGCCGGGACAGCACCATATCCCGGGTGTCGCCCGGGTTTTTGGAGTGTTTTTGTGTGACTGTGAGCAGGTTGACATAACCCTGACGCGCCACGTCGAAGCTGTGACCTAACTGACAGGTGCAGGTTCGTTCCTGCTTTGAAAGAGGACTGCCACAGACCGGGCAGGTAAGAAAATTATATTCCATCAGCATTCCCTCATAAGCCGGATAAAGAATTTCACGGCGTTTTCTGTGTTTTCAATTCGAATACGTTCGTTGTTCCCGTGTACCGTGGATTTTTCCTCGCCGGTGACATATTTTGCGGAAAAACGGTAAACATGGGGGCAGATCTCCCGCCAGTGCCGGGAGTCGGTGCAGGCCACCATCAGATAGGGGCTGACCACTGCCTGAGGCCATGTCGCTTCAATGGCGGCTTTCAGTTTTTCATAGGGCTCGCCCAGCAGGGAATCCTCCGCCGGTTCGGTTCCGGACTGAAACAGAATCTCCACACCGGGATCTGCCACGATCTGCCGGAGACGTTTTTCAGTACGCGCCCGGCTCCAACCGTACATCAGCCGCATGTTGGCGGTCATGGTGGCCTCAGCGGGGATGACATTGCTGGCACCGGAACCCTGTGCCTGTGTCAGCGCAAAGGTGGTTCTGGCAGCGGCATCGATCATGCCCCCGGTTTTGCGGAGCCAGCGGTAATAAAAGGGGCGCAGCACCCGGCGGTTGCTCAGGAGAAAACGGGTGGGAAAGGGGCAGTAACGTCCCATGACCTCCACCATCTCCTCCAGCGCCCTGCCCGGTTTCCGGGGGAAGGGATGGCGCTCGATCCGGAGCATTGCCCGGCACAGACGGATCAGAGGTGAATTTTTCCGTGGAACGGAGGCGTGACCGCCGGTGTCCCGTACCCGGAAGGTCAGGTTGGCAGCGCCCTTTTCACCGATGCCCACCATGGCGCAGGGAACGTGGGTGCCGGGGAAGAAGCCGTCCATAATATCGCCCCCCTCGTCCAGTACGAAGGCGGGGGTGATGCCCCGGCTGCGGAACAGCTCCATGATGGAGCGGGCGGAGGAACCCATGATCTCCTCCTCGCCGGACAGGGCAAAATAGAGATCATGCTCCGGGACAAAGCACTGCTCCAGCAGGGTCTCCGCAGCCTCCAGCATGGTGCACAGCTGGTTTTTCATGTCCAGTGCGCCCCGTCCCCAGAGAACGCCGTCCTCCAGAATCCCGTCAAAGGGAGGCTTATCCCACAGCTCCTGCTGCGCCGGTACAACATCATAATGGGCAAGAAAGACCACCGGTGCCCCCGGGGACTTTCCGGGGAGATGGATCAGCACTCCGGTGGTATCCACCCGCTCCACCTGTGCGGTGGCAAACAGCCGTGGATAAAGCTCCGGCAGCAATGCCCGGAATTTCCGGAACTCATCTTCGTCCCGGAACTCCGGTGCGGACACGGTGCGGCAGCGGAGCATGGCCTGTAAATGGGAGACTGCCCGGGAAACATCCACCGGAATGTCCTCCGGCGGGACAGGGATTGCCTTCGGGGGGCGGAAGCGGTATGCCCGCAGGAGCATAACGCCCAGAACCGCCAAAAGTGCAAAAAGAAGAAAAATCATGGTGTGCCTCCCAAATTGTTTTCCTGTTCATTCTACATCATTTTGACTTCATGGTCAAATCATGTTATAGTAATAGAAAAACTAATTATGGAGGCTGCAAAACGTGGCGATTTTGAAGGATTTTATAGATCAGGTTACCTTTATGGAGGTATGGGCACTGCTGGGACAGAATAAGCTGGGCATGGCAGAGTACCGTGAATCCTTTCAGTCCATTTTTGACGAACTGAAGGCAGCGGTTCCCGCAGAGAACAAGGATAACATGACCATCCGGTTTGTGATGGAGGAGGCTTCCGAGTGGCAGTTCTTCTTTGAGGACGATCAGGAAGAGGAGAATGCTGAAGGAACCGAAGAAACCGAGGATGAGCCGGTGTTGCAGGTATATGGCTTCGTTCCCGGAGATGAGGAAGGCTATGCCATCGGTCTGAAGTCCCCGGACATGCTGGTGGGACTTTTCGTGGATCCAGAGACCGCAGCGGCATATTCCCCGGTGGAGATCGTGGCATACTGTATGGAGGAGATGACATACAGCTCCACCATGGCCAGCAGTGCCTACGGCACCGAAAAGGACATGGCCGGTGGCGGACTGCTGGCATCCCAGAGCTGCATGAGCGAGGATATTACCAACGTGGATCTGGATGCACTCCGGGAGGAACTGGGTGTCATGCCTAAGCCCACGGAGGATTATAAAACCAAATACGGATTCCTGTTCTGACAAACTGAGGCCACCGCAATTTCTTGCGGTGGCCTCAGTTTGTCAAAAGACCCTTGTTTTTATGTGGTAGCATACCTAAGCCTGACCCATCGGGTAACAGCAGCCTGAACTGGGGGGTGTATCAGGCATATATGCATCGAAAATTGGCTCCCACTTTCGTCATGCGCAATCACCCGATGCTCCCGGTCTCCCCGGCCCTGGTTTGATTCTCTGCGCTATAGTAGTTCCTGGCTTCATTATATGCCGGAAGGTCGGTGGTATAATTTTCAGAATCTGCGGCACCAAGATAGTAACCCAACGGCATATTCAAATCGTTATCCCACCCCAAACAGACAAAATAGATTTCTATGATGTTTTCAAAAGATTCGGGATATTTTACTGCCAGCGGTGCCGTGGAATCAAGACTTAGTTTTATTTGGCCAAATTCCGTTGTAATCATCATATAGTCATCAGAAGTATTTTGCAGTATGTCTTCTTTCACTGCATAGTAAGGTTCTCCGATATGAGAATTAAACGTTTCTGGACGAAACACGCCCTTGTTGACATATGGATAGTCATGAGATGAAACCGGAACAAGCACAAACGATTTGACAGCCATAATGACCAAAGCAATTACCAATACACACAGGAGTGTTCCCACTACATATGTCGTTTTTTTCATCATTCTCATAGTCGAGCCCCTTTCTTTTCGTGCATCTTTTTTTGACATTCCATATCCCATCTCTGTTTCCTGTATTATACAGGGAACGAGGGCCTTTGACTAGTTGTTTTGATGTATTTTTTGTGAAAATTATTCTGATAAAAACCGGATCATGGCGCATACTGCTTTATGGGGTGATAGGATGAAGCGGATAGGAATTGTGCTTTTGCTGGGGCTGATCTGTATGACGGCCTGTTATGGGGAAAGCCCTGAGGAGCGGGAGGCAGCGGTGAAGGGATATGTGGCCCTGACCTTTGATGACGGCCCTTCCGGGGCTTTGACGGATCGACTTCTGGATGGCCTTGAGGCAGCGGGGGCAAGAGCAACATTTTTCCTGTGCGGGTACCGGATGGAGCAGTATCCGGAATGTTTGGAGCGGTATGTGGCCGGAGGACATCAGCTGGGGGTGCACTCAACAGTACACACAGACCTGACGAAGCTGTCTCGGGAGGCGGTGCATCAGGATATGGCGGAGACCGGGGAGAAAATCTATCAGGCCACCGGGATCCGACCGGTGGTGATGCGTCCTCCGGGAGGCGCATGGAATGAAATTGTGACCGGGGAGGCGGCAGCGGAGGGGATGAGTGTGATCCTCTGGTCCGTGGATCCCCAGGACTGGGCATCTCATGATGCATCCCGGGTGTTGGAGGTCATGGGAAATAAAACAGGGTGCGGAGATGTGGTTCTGATGCACGACATGTCTCCCAGCTCTGTGGATGCGGCGCTGGGACTGGTGCGCCGGATGCAGCAGGAGGGCTATGTGTTTGTGACGGTCAGTGAACTGGCGGGGCTTACAGGGACAAAACTGGAGCCGGGGCAGGTATATCAGCGGTTTCCGGCGGGAAAAGACTGAAAAATAGTTTTCCTTTCAAGGAATTTATGTTATAATACCCGGGATAGGAAATATCCTACGGAAGGATGAATAAAAATGCTTACTGGAAAAAATATTGTGATGGGTGTCACCGGCGGCATCGCGGCATGGAAGGCATGCCTGATCCTCAACAAACTGGTCATTGATCTTCATGCAAATGTGGATGTAATTATGACAAAGAGTGCGGAGACCTTTATCACAGAGCAGACCATCCGTACACTGTCCCGGAACATTGTCACCCGGGATATGTTCAAGGAGCCTGCTGTCTGGAACGTGGAGCACATCTCTCTGGCACGCAAGGCAGATGCATTCCTGATCGCGCCCTGCACCGCCAATGTGATCGGCAAGATTGCCAACGGTATCGCAGACGATATGCTTACCACCACTGTTATGGCGACCCATGCCCCTGTGGTGATCGCACCGGCCATGAACGACGCCATGTACACCAACCCCATTGTTCAGGGCAACATGAAGAAGCTGGCTGACCTCGGTCAGTACAAGTTTATCGAGCCTCATGAGGGCGTGCTGGCATATGGCGGCAAGGGTACCGGCGAGCTGGCAACTGTGGATGAGATCGGTGATTTCCTGGTAAACCTGATCGGCAACAAATAATTATTGGAGGTACTTATTCATGAAAATTTCCGTTGTTTACTTTACTTCTACCGGCCGTACCGGCGCTATGGCAGAAGAAATCAAGAAGGGTATTCTGGCTGCTGACGAGACCATCGAGGTGGGGCTGTTCCCCATCACCGAGCTGACCACCTACAACGAAGAGAACGTTGCGTTTGTGAACGAGTCCGCTGCTGTGATCGTGGGTACCCCCGACTACTATGCAGCTGAGGCAAATCAGGTCAAGACCTGGCTGGATACCTGCCCCTGCAAGCTGGCTGATAAGCTCTGTGGCGCATATGCTACCGCAAACTTCCTTCAGGGCGGCGCAGACATCGCCATCCAGTCTGTGCTGACTCAGATTCTGGTTAAGGGTGCTGTTGTTTACTCCTCCGGCACCGCACATGGTCTGCCCTTTATCCACCTGGGACCCATCTGCCTGAAGGGTCAGGAGGAAGAGGCTGCTGCTCTCTTCCAGACCTACGGCACCCGCTTTGCAAACAAGGCAAAGGAACTGTTCGCTTAATCCCCGGAGAAATAAAAATAAACGAGTCTGTCTCATGTGGGACAGACTCGTTTTATGTATATGGAGGTCAGCGCTTTCTGGCACAGTCCTCCACCCGCTGGAGAAGCTCCGGGGGGGTCATGGCGGTGATCTCCGGGTAGTGCATGAACAGGGCGTTGGTGATGTACACCAGATTGTCCAGGGTCAGCGGAGTGGGCTCAAACCGACCGTCTGTGAGAAATTCCAGAAGTCCGGAACGGTCGATCTGGTAAAGCTCTGCGGCGATGTCAGAGCGGCTGCTGAGGAGCTGGGTAAGGGCCACGGACAGGGGCGGCTCCTTCACATGGATGCGAAATTTATTTTTCAGCATGGCGTCCCAGTCCTTCTCCCGGTACTTCCGGTACATCAGTTCATCAAACAGGTTCAGCATGGACCAGTCGCAGGTGGTAAGGGTGGCGAAGATGCCGTTGAGGGCCCGGCTGAGATCCTCACTGCCCTCCCAGTCCTCCTTGGCCTTGTATCTAAGATCGTGCTCCACCTCGTGCCAGCCTTCGGAAAAAACGGTGCGGAGCTGGATCTCCACGGTGGCGTCAATGGGATAATCTTCATAGATCGCAGGGGGCATCATCTGTCGCAGAGCCATGGGAAGCTTGCAGATCAGATTCAGCCGGGTGGGACTGAAGGTGGTGGGGTCATGGAAATCCTGGGTGATGCTGACCACGGAAAAACGATCCTCGATGATCCGGCGGCACAGCGCCTGGTCATCCTGAAAGTATACAGCGATGCGAATGCCGAACAGATCCTGCATCCGTTTGCCGTCCTGATAGTTTTTGACCTTCAGTTTGGCACGGGTGGAGGTTACGGTTTTTGTCCGGAGAAAGAGTCGGTGATAAATGCCTGCCTTTTGCAGGCCGGCGGTAAGGCTTTCCGCAATGCCCTCGATAATGGCAGGTGGAATCTGTGCAAAGTCCTGCTCCATATTCGGGTAGTCCATAGTCTTTAATCCGTCCTTATGCGCGTGTTATTTTGCGGTGATGGTGATAGACAGGGGGAATTTCACATGGCTCCAGAAAAACTCCCCCATATCCATGGAGGCAGAGCTGCCGGGGGTGACGCCGTAGAAGCGAAGGCTGCCCTGCGCCTCCCGCCGGAATGCGGCGAAATGATTGGTGGAACCGGCACGGTAGAGAATGATACCGGCACGGCATTCCTGACTGAGCTGTCGGGCGTGAAAGGGGCGCATGGTGCATTCCAGAGGAATGTGCTGCTTCTGCAAATAATAACACAGGGCGAAAAAGTTCAGCCCCAACCTGCCACCGGGCAGAAGTGTTTTCTCCAGCGTGCGCAGTACCCCCTCAGGATCCGGTTCCTGCTCCATGGCCTTGAGAAAATTATATGCGGCGATCCATCCACAGCCGTTTTTGCTGGAGGGGGTGCCTCCGAAGGAAATGTTGTCCGTTTTCCTCTGGTCAATGATATAGCCCTGGGGGTCCAGTGCGGTGGGATGAATGGTCATGAAAATGCCTCCTGTCTTTGTCAGAAATATTGTATCATAAAACAGCGGCTTTGGGAATTACCAACTTACAATGGAAATCCGGTATCTGGGAAAAATCCGGAGGATGGAAAAGAATTTCCACCGGGAGGTATGACCGGTGGAAGCCCATAGCGGGACAAGCCAAAGTGGAATCCTGAAATCTACACAATTTCGGATGTTTTTCCCCTTTAAAATTGATGGTTTTTTACAGAAATTCTAAGTTTCCCATGAACCCCTTGTGCAATCGTAAAAAACCATGGTATAATATCATGGTTTGAAAAGGGCGGGGCTGTCTGTGGGGATTTATCCCGAAAAGACCGGAACTGCCCGGGAATTTTGTAAGAAAAGGACTGAATGAATTGAACAAGAAACGTAATCCCTGGGGGTCCAGTGCGGTGGGATGAATGGTCATGAAAATGCCTCCTGTCTTTGTCAGAAATATTGTATCATAAAACAGCGGCTTTGGGAATTACCAACTTACAATGGAAATCCGGTATCTGGGAAAAATCCGGAGGATGGAAAAGAATTTCCACCGGGAGGTATGACCGGTGGAAGCCCATAGCGGGACAAGCCAAAGTGGAATCCTGAAATCTACACAATTTCGGATGTTTTTCCCCTTTAAAATTGATGGTTTTTTACAGAAATTCTAAGTTTCCCATGAACCCCTTGTGCAATCGTAAAAAACCATGGTATAATATCATGGTTTGAAAAGGGCGGGGCTGTCTGTGGGGATTTATCCCGAAAAGACCGGAACTGCCCGGGAATTTTGTAAGAAAAGGACTGAATGAATTGAACAAGAAACGTAATCCCTGGGTCTCTATTATTGCTTGTCTTGTGGTTCAGCTGTGCGTGGGTATCCTCTACCTGTGGAGTGCATTTAAGGGCAACGTGATTGCCGCTTACTCCGTGGGCATGGACGAGGCTGCTGCAAATGCAGTGAAGAGCGCAGCTACCATGGTCTCCTCCTACATGATTTTTGCCTTTGTATTTGGCAACCTGATCGGTGGCTTTATCAACGACAAGAAGGGCCCCAAGCTCACCTGCTTCGCCGGTGTGATCATTTTCTCTGCCGGTGTTGCAATCTCCGCTTTTGTTAAGAGCATCAATGTGCTCACCTTCACCTATGCAATCATGGCAGGCATCGGCTCCGGCTTTGCCTACGGCGCATGCATCTCCTGCATCCAGAAGTGGCTGCCTCACAAGCGCGGTCTGGCTTCCGGTCTGGCCTGCTCTGCCTTCGGCCTGTCCACCGTTGTGTTCACCCCTGTTTCCAACATGCTGATGAACGCAAACCGGAACGCTGACGGCATCGTAAACTTCACCCCCGTGTTCCTGATCCTGGCTGCTGTATTTGCAGTTCTGGGTCTGGTGGCCTGCTGCTTCATCTCCCTGCCCGATGACGAGTACATCAAGAGCCTGAACCTGCCCAAGGCAGCTGCTTCCACCAACCGGAACTACTCTCTGGGTCAGGCTATGAAGACCCCTGCTTTCTGGTGCCTGTTCTTCTCCATCTTCTTCATCAACGGCACCTGGAACCTGTGCGTGCCTCTGATCAAGGATCTGGGCATGGTTCGTGGTCTGCCTGAGGCAATGGCCATTGCATGCGTGTCCTTCACCGGTATCACCAACGCTGCCGGCCGTCTGATTATGGCCTCTCTGTCTGACAAGCTGGGTCGTACCAACACCATGCATGTGCTGTGCGGCATCACTCTGGTTGGCGCTGTGCTGATGACCTTCATCGGCGGCTACGGCTACTTTGCAACCATCGCAATGATCGCCTTTGCATACGGTGGCCCCTCCGCACTGAACGCTGCACTCTGCACCGACCTGTTTGGACCCAAGAACTCCGGTACCAACTATGGCGTTGCAATGCTGGCACTGGGCTTCAGCTCCATCTTCTTCAACTTCGTCTCCGTCAACATTCTCCATGCAACTGTGGAGAACGTTACCTCCACCTTCATCATGGGCGCAATCACCGCTGTGATCCCTGTGTTCCTGATGATCTACATCGACCGCTATCTGAAGAAGCGCAACGCACAGTAATATGTGTTCTCTGCCGCCGGCGAATGCCGGCGGCTTTTTCTTTTTTGCAGCGGAGCTTTTGGGCGTTTCGACAGTTTTTTGGCAGAAATGAGCTAGAAATTTTTGGCCTTCTCCCTGTACAATTCCAGAGAAAGTTGGTATAATATCACCGTACGACATGACATGCTTTTGGCACAGATTTTTGGAGTGTGAATTATTTGTCTATGCAATCTGCTGTTATTATACTGCCCGATGACCGTGATGCCACCGGGCTTAAGCTGCCACTGATGCTGCAAAATCTTTCGGGAAGTCCCCTCCTTGCGTGGATGGTCCGTCTGATGAGAGACAGCGGATATGAGCAGTTTCTTTTATGCTGTGCCCCGGAATTCCGGGAACAGGCACAGGCATGCTTCCCGGAGGATCAGGTGGTCTGGGCCGGGGAAGCGGTTAAGGCTGATACCCTTCGTCCCTTACTGAAGGATGCGGATGAGCAGCTCCTGGTGGTTACCGCGCCTGCGCTGCTGGGGGGGAAAGCCCTGAACGACACAAACTACAGCGGAGAAGAGGCTGAGGGAATCACCAGTGAGGGCTGTGGCTGTTATCTGGTCTCCGGAGAGTCCATCGCATCAGTCATGGATGCGGCGAACTTTGATCTTCAGCGCTTTGCTGCTGTTCTGGGACATGAGCTGACTGAACTGGACGGGGCAATGGCCATTTCCGATCCCGGTGCAGTGGCAGACATGACCCAGATATTCCGCCGTCTCCGGAACTACTACCTCTATGCTGACGGGGTGGAGATCTGGGACTTTGACAGCTGCTATGTCTCTCCCTTTGCGGAGGTGGCATCCGGTGCGGTGCTGATGCCCGGCACCATTCTCCGGGGGAACACATCCATCGGTCCCGGGGCAGTGATCGGCCCCAACTCCCTGCTGAGTAATGCAGTGGTGGGTGCCGGGTCCACCGTCAATGCCTCTCAGGTCTATGATTCCGTGATCGGTAAAAATACCGATGTGGGCCCCTTCGCTTATGTCCGTCCCGGCTGTACCGTGGGCGACAACATCAAGGTGGGGGATTTCGTAGAACTGAAAAATTCCACCATCGGTGACGGCACCAAGATCTCTCACCTGACCTATGTGGGAGATTCTGATCTGGGCAAACGGATCAATCTTGGCTGTGGCACTGTAACGGTGAACTATGACGGGAAAAAGAAATACCGCTGCACCGTGGGAGACGACTGCTTTATCGGCTGCAATACCAACATGATCGCACCGGTGACCATCGGAAATGGCAGCTATGTTGCCGCCGGCTCCACCATCACCGATGATGTGCCTGAGGGCGCCCTTGCCATTGCCCGGGAGAAGCAGACGAACAAGCCCGGCTGGGCAGATCAGCGCCGGAAGGACGGCAAACTCAAGTAATTACCGGGGACGGTTCCCCTTCGAATATTCACAACACGATTATGAAAAAGAGAGGTATCATAACATGTTTTCTCACAACAAGGAC
>CAZFGL010000031.1:0-19069 GCA_964518645.1 uncultured Oscillospiraceae bacterium
GCCTGGATGTGGTTGTGGACGTTGCTTATAACGATGCCCTCAACGGCTCCGTGGTAGGCGTAAGAGCTGCCGCTCCCACAGGCGTTGCCATCAACAAGGGTCAGTTCACCGCCGACGGCGCACAGACTGCTGATCTTACCTATGGCACCGCTTCCGTGGAGAACAAGTCCGCTGTCCGCTACAGCATCAAGGACATGGAGTTCAGCGCTCCCGAGACCTTCTACTATGAGTCTCAGGTAAGCTACTATAACAGCAGCAACATTTACACCACCACCAACATGTACTCCTCCCTCACTGTGATTCCGGCTACCACCGTTTACTACGAGGACGAGTATGTGACCCTGAAGACCTACAACGGCACCGTGGACAACGATGGTCAGGTCACCTATACCGAGACCTCCGGCTGGGCTGTGAACAGCACCGCTGTCACCGCAACTCAGGATGTGGATCGTCCCGGCAAGCTTCAGGTCACCGAGGACTATGACGCAAACAACGTCTATGGTTACGACAGCGCTTATGAGAACATGGCTACCCACTCCATGGGCAGCGCAGCCATGGCTACTGTCAGCGAGAACACCTACGCCACTGCGGAATTCAGCTTCTGCGGCACCGGCTTCGACGTGATCTCCATGACCAGCAACACCACCGGCACCATCACCGTAAAGGTTATGGATCAGCAGAACAATGTGGTGAAGAACCTGATCGTGGATACCTACTATGGCTATGTCCGTGGAGATGACGGTCAGTGGACTGCTTCTGCGAACAACATCAACAGCCTGTATCAGGTGCCTGTCATGAATGTGACCGATCTGGAATACGGCAAGTATAACGTGGTCATCACCGCCGCCTACAACGAGCTGTTTGACCACACCGCCCAGCAGGGCAGCTACGACTTCTATCTGGATGCCATCCGGATCTATGATCCCACCGGTGTTGTCTCCGGTGCAGTTGAGGACGCAACCGTTTCCGGTGCTTACGTCGCTGACGGCGAAGGCTGGCCCCGGTACGAGGAGCTCCGTGACAATGTGATCACCGCTGATACCCTCACCGCCGGAACAGACGTGGTTGAAGGTAAGGTATTCATCGACGGCAACGGCGATGCAGAACTGGAAGATTACATCAACTACGGCCCCAATAACGAGCTGTATCTGGCTCCCGGTCAGGCAGTTGCCTTCCGGCTCAACACCGCAGCACTTCAGGGTGCAGCAGATGTACAGCTGGGCATCAAGACTGTGGGCTATGACGGCCAGGTCAGCGGCAACGTGGAGATCTTCAACCCCACCGCCGCAGTAAACACCGAGACTGTGGACGACATGGATGTGGAAGCTACCACCATCACCAAGACCACAGCTTATACCAAGAGCAATCTGATCACCGAGACCGTTTCCACCGCAACAGATATGTATTACAGCATTAAAACTGTTGCAGAAAACGTGATTGTGGTTTATAATGCAGGTGCAGAGGGTGACCCTGTGATCTCTCTGACAAACATGAAGTTCACTTATACCCAGGCGCCCGCTGCTGCCGGCGCACTGGCTCAGGCATTCACCATTTCCGCTGCTGATGCAGTGCTGGCTACCGCCGCACTGGATGGGGAGCCTCAGGTGGAGACCACTCTGGAGGTCTGGGATCAGCCCTTCACCGATGTGGACGGCGCAGACTGGTATGTGAAGGAACTGAAGTACCTCCACTACAAGGATGTGATCAATGGCCTGAGCAACGAATTCACCTTCGGGCCCAAGGTCGAGGCAACCCGTGCCATGATCGTTAAGACCCTGTGGATGATCGAGACCGGCGGCGAGAGCTGGACTTCCGATTACGTCTTTGTGGACGTGGCCGAGGACAGCTGGTATGCGGATGCAGTGGCATGGGCATATGAGGCAGGCATTGTAAAGGGTACCGGAGACGGCACCACCTTCGAGCCGGATAAGACCATCACCCGTGCTGAAATCGTCACCATGCTCTACCGTTACGCTCAGTACAAGGGCTGGGATGTGACTGAGGCAGGCAGCCTTACCGACTTTGCCGATTACGGCGAGGTTGACCAGTGGGCCAAGGCCGCACTGGAATGGGCAGCAGCCAATGAGATCATCAACGGCCTGCCTGACGGCGGCAAGGTGTACATTGCACCCACGGGCGTGACCACCCGTGAGCAGATGGTTGCCTTCCTGTACCGTATCGTGAACTATGCGGAATGAGGTGAAGTTAAAATGAAAAAGTCCTACAATAAACCCGAAATTGCATTTGAAAGCTTCACCCTGTGCAGCAGCATTGCAGCAGGCTGCGGTGTCCATGTGGATGGTGCCAACGCCGGTGCATGCGGTATCACCTTCGGTGGAGAGACCATCTTTATGACCGGCATTGCCGGATGCGCCACTCAGGTGGAAACTGATGACGGCCTGTACAACGGCCTGTGTTATCACGTCCCCACCGCCAGCAGCGCACTGTTCAATTCCTGATCGTTAATAATCCCCGGAAGGCCGCATCTTGAACCGGTGCGGCCTTCCTTTCAAAATCTGAGGTATCATCATGAAACACGAAACCAATACCGAGGTAAAAAAGACCCGTCCCAAGTGGCACTATATTCTCATGGTGGCTGGGGCTGTCCTTGTTCTGGATCTGATCCTGTTTGCGGTTTTCCGTGGCAGGGATGATTCTGCCCAAAATCCTGCTGAAGCGCCCGGTGCCGGGGAAAGCTCTGTCCAGGAGGCTGGACTTGCCAGCTGGCAGGAGGGGGAGACCACCGAGAGTCAGGCACTGGCGCTTGTGATGGATTACGGGCTGGAACTGCGCAAAGTGGGCAGCTATACCGGCGCTTATCTGGAGGACGGCACCAATGAACTGGTGTCCGGCGTGGCCATGGTGGAGGTTACCAACACCGGTACCACCGGGATCCAGTATGGGGAGATCACTGTGGAAGCCGGTGGGGAGACGTGGGAGTTCTCTGTCTCCACCCTGATGCCCGGTCAGACGGCGGTGCTTCTGGAGCAGAACCGGAGCCCATATACGTCTGCCGGAGATTATCAGGCTCAGTGCCGGAATGTGGCTGTGTTTGAACAGGAACCCACTTTGGCGGAGGAGCAGGTAAAAATTCAGGCTCTGGATGGGGTGCTGAATGTGACCAATGTCTCCGGCGACGCCATTGAGGGAGACGTGGTGATCTACTATAAGAACTACACCGCCGGGGTGTACTACGGCGGTATCACCTATCGGGTGCGGATTCAGGGGGGAATGGCCCCTGATGAGATCCAGCAGATCATGACCGAACATTACTCCGCCTCCGGCAGCCAGATCATGTTTGTCACTGTGGGATGAGCATGGAGTATTATTACAGATTTTCCGGGGTGGAGCTGGCGGTGGAAGTGCCTGAAGGCCTGTCCTATCCGGATCATGGCCATCTTGCCCCCTTCCGTGTGGGCATGGTGTCAAATCCCCACCGGTTTGTTTATGAGCTGGTGGATGAACTTCCGCCCCCGGAGGGGACGGAAGTCGCCGCATTTCCCGGCTTCCGGGTCTATGCCCGGGAAGGGGCGCAGGTGTATTACATCGGTGCGGTGGAACAGTCCTGGCGGGGTGCCTATATGCAGGCTGCCCATCAGGGATATGACCACCGGGTGCTGATGACCGCAGACCGGATCGGGAAGGTGCTGGGTGCCCATACGGTGCTCAATGCCATCGCCCCGGAACGACTGCTGGCGCAGGCGGAGGGGATGATCCTCCACTCATCTTTTGTAAGCTGGAACGGCCGTGGAATCCTGTTCACGGCACCATCCGGCACGGGAAAATCCACCCAGGCGGAGCTGTGGCGGAAATATCGGGAGGGCAGGATCCTGAACGGTGACCGTGTGGCGCTCCGTCTGACGGGACAGGGAGTGCTGGCAGAGGGGATTCCCTTTGCAGGCAGCTCCCAATATTGCGAAAACGGCTCGGTTCCTCCCGCGGCCATTGTCTATTTGAAACAGGCACCGGAGAACCGGATCTCCCGGCTTCAGGGGGCAGCGGCCTTTTTGAAGCTCTGGGAGGGGACAAGTCTTGATACCTGGGACAAGGAACAGCTGGAGCAGGTTTCCCACATCCTGACCCGGGTGATTTGGCAGGTACCCGTATATCTGCTGGAATGCACCCCGGATGAACGGGCTGTAATCACGCTGGAACAGGCATTGAAGGGGGCGGAACTTTGAAAAAAACCAATCTGGAACCGGAAATCGCCACATACCTCCATGGAAAGGGGCGGCGGCTGGGGCTGCCAATTGCGGGGAATTTTGAACTCACCGCCCGGTGCAATTTCAACTGTCCCATGTGCTATGTGCACCTGACACCGGAGCAGGTTCGGCAGCAGGGCCGGGAATTGACCGCTGCCCAGTGGTTGAAAATTGCTGAGGAAGCCCGGGATATGGGCATGCTGTTTGTGCTGCTCACCGGGGGCGAGCCTTTTATCCGGGAGGATTTCTTTGAGATTTATCAGGGAATGAAGTCCATGGGACTGATGATTTCCATCAACAGCAATGGTTCCATGGTGGAGGGAGAGGTTCTCGGACAGCTTCTGGCCGATCCTCCGTCCCGGATGAATATTTCCCTCTATGGGGGGAGCAACGAGACCTACCGCCGGATGTGTGGGCAGAACGCCTATGACCGGGTGAAGGAGAATATCCGACAGCTGAAGGCGGCAGGGGTGGATGTAAGCCTGAACCTGTCCATCACGCCCTATAATTATCAGGATCTTGAAAGGATCTACAGGGATGCGGAAGCACTGGACGTGCATGTGAAGGCATCCAGCTATATGTATCCCCCTGTCCGGGTGGACGGGGACAAAACCGGCTGTGGCAACCGGCTTTCCCCGGAGGAGGCTGCCAGATGCAGCGTCCAGTGGGATCTGCTCCGGTTTGCGCCGGAAGAATTTCAACTCCGGGCAGAGGCCATGGAACGGCTTGAGGCGGTGGAACCGCCGGATTGCCCCACGGAACTGACCCGAGGGGTACGGTGCCGGGCGGGCAGCTCCAGCTTCTGGATGACATGGGACGGCAGAATGCTGCCCTGTGGTATGCTCCCCGGGGAGGGCGTTCGTCCTCTGGAACTGGGCTTCAAACAGGCATGGGAGGAGACCCGCCGGGTCACTGCTGCCATCACCTCGCCCCAGGGCTGCAACGCCTGCTCCCATCGGGATCTGTGCCCCAGCTGCCCGGCGGTATGCATCACAGAGACCGGCTCCTACGATCAGGTGCCCGGTTATGTGTGCAAACAGACGATGGAGACCATCCGCCAGACCCTGCGGCATATGAGAAAGGAGCCTCACGTTGAAGATTAAAAAAGAACTGATTACCCGGAATATTGCCGGTGACACCATTCTGGTGCCGGTGGGAAAGTCTGTTTATGAGGCGGACGGATTGTTTGTACTCAATGAACTGGCTGCGTTCATCTGGGCGCGACTGCCTCAGGCGGAGAACAGAGAGGCGCTTCTGGATGCGGTGCTGGAGGAATATGAGGTCACCCGTGAGGAAGCGGCCACTGATCTGGACGAGTTTTTAAACCGACTGACGGAAATGGGCATTATTTAATACAATTCAGGGTGTGCTGCAAACGGTTCTGCGGTACACCCTGTTTTTATCTGCTGGTAGAAATGAAGGGACGCTGGTGTTTTTGTGTCGTGTTATGTGTACAAGACACGAAAGCTGTGGTAAAATGGCAACAGGTTAAGGAGGTATTTGTATGAGAAAAATCATTGCACTGCTTCTGGCTGTGGGCCTGATGCTCAGCGTGTTCTCCGGCTGTGGGGATAAGTCCGCCACGGAAGTCAGTGAGGAAGCATCCGTTGTGGCGGTTTCTCAGGAAAAGGAGACGGATTCTGCTGTAGAAGCGGTACAGTCCTTGGAGGAAGAAGGAGAGACACCCCCGGAGGATCCTGCCCAGCTGGGCAAGTGGATCTGGGACAAGTCCGTGGAAAATCAGGACAGCGTATATGCCTCTGATTATGATATGGAAGTCTCCCTGACCATGGTGATTCTGGAGGAAGAGATTACTGAGTCCACCAGAGGCCGTGTGCAGATGATCGAAGGGGAGGACGGCCTTGTATACCACAGTGTGGAAAACGGTTCCGGTTCCAGCGTGGAAAAGTGGTATAAGGATGGAATGATGTACGAGTCCAGCAGCCTGGGCGATATCAAAGCACCTGTAGAGGAATCTGAGGTGGAAGAAATGCTGGGGGCTTCCGAGATCCTGTCCAGCGAGGGCATGGAACTGGACAGCGACAGCTTTAATACGGTGGTGGGTGAGGTCACCGCCTCCGGCTATCAGGTCACCTTCAGCGACGTGAATCTGAACACCTGGATGGATTTTATCGAGGTAATCTCCGAGGTAACGGAAGATGCAGACGGCATGGAATGCACGGCCTTTGAACTGGATGGAGTTCGGGTGCTGAATCAGGAATATGACCTTGTCCGGGAAGAGATCAACCTGTCCATGGGCGTGGAATATACCGGGATAACCGTGGAGATCACCATGCATATTGCCTCCAACGGGTTTGACGAGGCGGTTTCCATCTCCGTGCCGGAGGATGACCGGAGCTTTGTGGAGTATCCGGACATTGAGGTGCCCGATATCTATGTGGAGGGTTACAATGCCATGGTCAATGCCATGGACTATGGCATGACCTATGATGATGTGCTGCTGGTGACGCTGGGGGCGGATGATTCCGATCTGGCCTATCGTCAGCATGATACAATCAGCTATACCTTTGACAGTGACGGCCTGCTTCAGTCCCAGTGGGATTCGATACTGTATACTGCCGGTGAAGTGGAATACCAGAGCTCCGACCAGTATTATAACGGGGTTGGACAGATTCTGGAGCAGCCCGGCGACGGGGTTTACGACTATACCTACGACGATTTCTCCATGATGAGCGATATTCTCAGTTTCCAGACCTATTACGCTGACAGCTTCGACTACGGCTCCAATTATGTTCTGGGAGAGGATGGAGAATACACCACACTGACCTATGACGTGAATCAGGAGTATGTGGAGCTTATCGGGGGACTGCTGCTGCCCTCCTTCGGGGTGGATATTACCGAAGCCACGGAGATTACCACCACGGGTACCATGACCATCTGGTTTGGCCAGAGCGGCATGGTAATTCGGCAGAAGTATCAGGCACACATAGACATGATGCTCCCGGAAGGGCTGCCCATGTCTGTAGTTATGACGGATGACGGTTCCGTAACAGCCACCGGTGCCGGGGTGCAGTTGGGTGCAGTGGCCTATTAAATCTTAGAAAAGCGAATCATTTCTGGTGTGCCGGGACAGGATTCCGGCACACCTTTTTAAATAACCGGCGTGGTATGCCGGTTATTTTTTGCCCTGTGAAGGTGAATGGAGAAATGTTAGGTATCTTGACAATTAGAAAATGCGCCTATAATCAAGGTACCTAACGAAAAGGGCGGTAAAACTATGCAGAGTATCAACGAGAAACTGGTACACAGCCTGTGGAATATAAATTACCGGATGCGCAGTCTCCACAACGTCAAGGCCGGTCAGGGGCGACTCCTGGGGGCCTTCATGAGCGGGGGGATGACCCAGAAGACGCTGACGGAACATCTTCATATTCAGCCCGGTTCCGCCAGTGAGGTGCTGGCCAAGTTGGAAAACAGCGGACTGATTACCCGCACCCTGATGCTTACTTTTGGCAGTATCTATTGCATGTTCCGGCTGGAACCGTGGTTTGGAGAGATCGTCCTGTGCGCCCCTTGTGCTGTTGAGTATGGTGACGGTGCTCCTGACGCTGGGTGCCACGAAGATGCTCTCCTGGGGTGTATCAAAAGAGATACAAAACCCCTGAATTCTTTGGAGAATTCACAAAAATGCTATCAATTTGTTACAGAGTGTGGTATACTGAAACTGTATGTTTAAATGTAAACTGACGAAAGGAGTCAGAGGATTGAAACGATTTTGGATCGTATCACTGCTGCTGAGTCTTGCACTGTTTTCCGGCTGCTCCGGGCTGGATGCGGAGGAGCTTTATTGCCCGCCGGAAGCGCCGGAGGCTTATTATACCCTGCAGGATGCCCTGTCTGAGGTGCTCTCCCAGGGACTTTCCTATCATGCGCCCGCTGCCGGCACCCGCCGGGAGCCGGTACAGCTGGTAGATCTGGACGGAGACGGTGTGGAGGAGGCTGTGGCCTTCTTCCGGACTGGGGAAGGGGCAGTGAAAACCTATATTTTTGCAAATCAGGACGGTGTTTATGAACAGCAGGCCGTGATAGATTCTGCCGGTGTGGCAGTTGCGTCTGTGGACTATGCCGACCTGACCGGTACGGGAGATCTGGAACTGCTGATCTCCTGCCAGGTCAGCGAAACGGTGACCCAGGCCCTTCAGGTCTGCCGCTACGGAGACGGGGGAACTGTGACCCTCTCCACCGTGTCCTGCAACCGCTCCATGCTGACGGATCTGGACGGAGACGGGGCACAGGAACTGGTGTGCCTGGTGGACAACGGCGCAGATCCCTGCGTATTGAGTTTTTATCGGTTTCTGGATGGAAAGCTGACCTCCGACCGGGAGATCAAGCTGTCCACGGATTACAGCTCTGTGCTGGAACTGGAGTGTATCCGTCTCACGGATCAGACCCGGGCTCTGGTGATTTCCTCCGCCTTCGGGGAGAGTGAGATGGTTTACGACCTGTTCACCCTGAAGGATGGGGCCTTCTCTGCGGTACATCCCCAGGAGGATCTGCTCCACTCTGACAGAGCCAGAGGCGGCGTACTGTATCCCCGGGATATTGACGGGGACGGCCTTCAGGAGATTCCCAAAATGGAACAGCTTGCCGCCTACGGAGAGGGGACGACCCCCCAGTGCGTGACCCTCTGGTACGGCTTTGACAGCAGTGGCAAGGCAAAACAGAAGGCGGTCACATACCACGATTTTGATAACGGCTGGTATCTGGATCTTCCGGAGAGCTGGGTGGGCGCGTTCCTTGTAAAGCAGAACGACACTGCCACCACCATAAACACCGTATCCTCTGCCATCTTCTATCATCTGAAGGAGGACGGCACACCGGGGGATGAGATCCTGACCCTGTATACCCTGAAGGGGGCCAACCGGCAGACCCTTGCAGAGGAACAGAAACTGAGCATTCTCTACAGCGACAACGAGGTGACCTATGCCTTCTCCCTGCCCAAGGGTGCCCAGAGATGGGATGGCAGCATCACCATGGCGCAGGTATCTGACGGATTTCACATGGAATAAGAAAACTAACGAATTTAGAGGGATAGATTATGAAAAAAGTACTCATATTGGAAGACGAAACCAGTATCCGCAGCTTTGTGGTAATTAACCTGCGCCGTGCCGGATATGACGTAATCGAGGCGGGCAGTGGCGAAGAGGCGCTGGAACTGCTGAAGAACAATCCGGACACCTGTGTGGGCGTTTTTGATATTAACCTGCCCGGTATCGACGGCTTTGAAGTCTGTCGTCAGGTGCGGGCCACCAATAAGTCCATCGGTATCATTATGCTCACCGCAAGAACCCAGGAGATGGACAAGGTTACCGGCCTGATGACCGGTGCAGATGACTATGTGACCAAGCCCTTCTCCCCTGCGGAGCTGTTGGCCCGGGTAGATGCCCTGTTCCGCCGGATCGGGGGCGAGTCCACCGTGGCTACGGATGAACTGCGTCAGGGACCCTTCGTGCTGAACACCAGAAACCGTACTCTGGAGAAGAACGGCACCAAGATCAAGCTGACCCAGGTGGAATATTCCATCACCAAGCTGTTTATGCAGAATCCGGGACGGGCCATGAGCCGTGAGGACATTCTGGCGGCTGTATGGGGCCGGGATTATGACGGGGAGCTGAAGATCGTGGACGTGAACATCCGCCGGCTCCGGATCAAGATCGAGGACGACACCTCCAACCCGGTGTATATCACCACGGTATGGGGCTATGGATATAAGTGGGGCGCTTAACGCAATGAAAAAGGTATCCGGCATTCGTTCCCGGTGGCTGCTTCATAATGCCAGTGTCATGGTGGCGCTGGTTCTGGCGGTAGCTGCTGTGGCAACTCTGGCCATATCCGGCTATTACTACAGCTTTATGCAAACCGGGCTGGAAACCCGGCTGAAAACCACAACGGAGTTTTTTGAGACCTATGTCAGCGACAGCACCGAGGGCTTTTACAACGGAGTCTACGGGCTGACACAGGACTTTGAAGAGAAAAACAGTCTGGAGCTTCAGTTTATTACAGTTCGGGGAGAGATTTTGACCTCATCCTTTGGCCTTGCCTCCGGAAGCCGTCCGGAGACTTCCGATGTAACGGATGCTCTGACCAATCTGGAGCTCAGCACCTTCCGGGGGAAGGATCCCCAGACCGGGGAGCGGATCATGGCCGTGTCCGGGCCGGTGTTTGACCGAAGCGGGCAGCTTTCCGGTGTGCTTCGGATCGTTACGTCCCTCCGGCTGGTGCAGCATAAGATCCTGCTCTGGGTGGGGCTGATGAGTCTGATGGCGCTGGTGGTCATTCTTCTGATCTGGTTTACCGGTATGTATTTTATCCACTCCATCGTTACCCCGGTGGTGGCCATTACCGAGACCACAAAACGGATCGCAGGGGGCAGCTACGGCACCCAGATTCAGAAGAAATTTGCAGACAATGACGACGAGATCGGAGAACTGACCCGGGCAATCAATAACCTGTCCCTGCAAATCTCCCAGACGGAGAAAATGCAGTCGGAATTCCTTTCCTCTGTCTCCCATGAGCTGCGCACGCCTCTGACAGCCATTTCCGGCTGGGGGGAGACCCTGCTGGGCAGTGAGCAGATGGATCCGGTGGAGACCCGCCGGGGCATTGTGACCATTTTGAAGGAGACCAAGCGGCTGACATCTCTGGTGGAGGAACTGCTGGAATTCTCCCGGATTCAGGACGGCCGGTTCAAGCTGAACGTGGAGACCTGTGACCTGCGGGGCGTTTTTGAGGACACCATATTTATGTATGGCAGCCGTCTCAGTCAGGACGGTATCGAACTGGAGTATCTGGAAAATGACGAGGATATTCCGGAAATCAGCTGTGATCCGGAGCGTATGAAGCAGGTGTTCCTGAATATTCTGGACAATGCGGCCAAGTACGGCGGCGACGGGAAGAAGATCACCTGTGAACTCCATGCAGAGGAAAAACAGATTCTGGTCTGTATCCGGGACTACGGCCCCGGCATTCCGGAGGAGGAACTGCCTCTGGTAAAAAAGAAATTCTACAAGGGCTCTTCCAAGGGCAGAGGCAGCGGCATCGGCCTTGCGGTGTGTGACGAGATTGTGTCCACCCACGGGGGCGAACTGATCATTGCCAACGCCGGGGACGAGCTGGGTGGCTGTGCAGTCACCATCATTCTTCCTGTTTAATTTAAAAATCCCCTTTTTGGGACAGAAACTGTGATACCATTGGTTCAGTGGTAGAAAGAAAGGAACTTGCAAGTGTCGGAAAAAAGAACCACCATCGGCGGACAGGCCCTGATTGAGGGCATTATGATGCGGGGCCCGGAGAAACAGGCCATTGCAGTCCGGGATCAGGCAGGAGAGATCGTCCTGACCACAGAAGCACTGAAATTTATCAAAAACAGATACCCCATCCTGGGGTGGCCCCTGATTCGCGGAGTGGTCAACTTCGGCGGAAGCATGGTTTCCGGTGTCAAGGCGCTGATGTACTCTGCCTCCTTCTATCCCGAGGAAGAGGAAAACAGCCAGCCGGGTAAGTTTGAACAGTGGCTGGAAAAGCATATCGGCTCGGAAAAGCTGGAATCCCTGATTATCTATCTGGCGGTGGCCATGGGACTGGGCTTCTCTGTGGTGCTGTTTTTCCTGCTGCCCACCTTCCTGGTGGGACTGGTGAAGCCCCTTCATAACAGCTATTTTCTCCGGAACCTGTGCGAGGGTCTGGTAAAGATCCTGCTGTTCACCGGTTACATGATCGGAGTGTCCCGGCTTCCGGATATGCGCCGGGTGTTCTCCTATCACGGTGCAGAGCACAAGTCCATCAAGTGCTATGAGCTGGGCAAGGAACTGACGGTAGAAAATGTACGTCCCTGTACCCGGAAGCATCCCCGGTGCGGCACCAGCTTTATGTTTGTGGTAATTTTCATCAGCATTCTGGCTGGCAGCGTGATCCGGGTGGGCAATACCCTGCTGCGGATGGTGTGCCATCTTCTGATGCTGATTCCCATTGTGGCCATCAGCTATGAGCTGAACCGGCTGGTGGGGCGTCACGACAATTTCCTGACCAGAATTCTCACGGCGCCCGGTATGTGGTTCCAGAACTTTACCACCAATGAGCCGGACGATTCCATGATCGAATGCGCCATCGCTGCCCTCACCGCAGTCATTCCTGAGGAGGAAGGGGCGGACAACTGGTAAGCCATGGCCAACTATACCTACCACAACCTTTATACTGCCGCCAAGCAGGCCATCCGTCAGGTGGATGGAGAGATGCAGGCGGAATTTACCGCCCGTGAGCTGGTGGCAGCAGCCACAGACCGGACAGTGGGACAGCTGGTGGCGGATTTTACCCTGAGTGTGTTCAAGCGGGACATTGACCGGGTGCAGGAGATGGTGGAGCGGTACCTGAAAGGGGAGCCGCTGGCCTATATTCTGGGACAGTGGGACTTCTACGGCCTCAAGCTGTATGTAACCCCGGAGGTGCTGATCCCCCGGGACGATACCGAGGCGGTCACAACGCTTGCCATTGAAAAGCTTCGGGGACTCCACAAAACCCCCAGAGTGCTGGATCTGTGCACCGGCAGTGGCTGTATCGGTCTTGCCATCGCCACAAAGGTTCGGGATGCCAGAGTGACACTGGGCGAGCTTTCCCCCGGAGCCATCCGGGTGGCGAAAAAGAATATTCAGGTCAATCATCTGGGGGCGCGGATACAGTGCATCGAGATGGATGCCCGGAAAACACCCCCTACTTTTTTGGGGAAATACGATATGCTGGTGTCCAATCCACCCTATGTGACTGCCCAGCAGATGGAGGAACTGGATTCCTCCGTGCGGGATTATGAGCCGGGGATGGCGCTCTTTGGGGGCACGGACGGACTGGATTTCTACAGGGATATTGTGAAATACTATGGGCCTCTGATCCGGCCCGGTGGATATATCTGCTTCGAGTTCGGCATGGGACAGGAGGCAGATGTGTGCCAGATCCTGATGGAAAACGGATTTATCCTCACCAAGCTTGCACGGGACACCGGAGAACGGGCCCGGGCGGTGCTGGCTCAAAAGCCGGAAGAGGAAAGTAATTGATGTATGTAAATCGAAAGGACGGTTTCTGATATGGCAAAGAGCAAGGCGGCATTTGAGGCGGCTGCTCCCGCAGCGGACAAGAAAAAGGCGCTGGAAACAGCCCTGGCACAGATCGAAAAGAACTTCGGCAAGGGCAGTGTCATGCGTCTGGGCGACAAGGTGGACATGAACATTGACGTGATTCCCACCGGCTCCCTGACGCTGGATCTGGCTCTGGGTGTAGGCGGTCTGCCCAAGGGAAGAATTATTGAGATCTATGGGCCGGAATCCTCCGGTAAAACCACGCTGGCACTCCATGTGCTGGCAGAAGCCCAGAAGCAGGGCGGCGAAGTGGCATTTGTGGATGCAGAGCATGCACTGGATCCGGTTTATGCGGCTGCACTGGGTGTGGATATTGACAGCATGCTGGTGTCTCAGCCGGACTACGGCGAGCAGGCACTGGAGATCACCGATGCGCTGGTTCGTTCCGGTGCGGTGGCAGCAGTAGTCGTGGATTCCGTGGCAGCACTGACCCCCCGGGCTGAGATCGAGGGCGAGATGGGTGACTCTGTGGTGGGTCTCCAAGCACGGCTTATGTCTCAGGCACTCCGGAAGCTGGCAGGCTCCATTGCAAAGACCAACTGCCTGGTGATCTTTATCAACCAGATCCGTGACAAGATCGGTGTGATCTATGGCTCCTCCGAGACCACCACCGGCGGCCGTGCCCTGAAGTTCTTCTCCTCGGTACGTCTGGATATTCGCCGTACTGAGAGCCTGAAGGTGGGCGGCGAAGTGATCGGCAACCATACCCGTGTAAAAATTGTGAAGAATAAAGTTGCACCTCCCTTCCGTGAGGCGGAATTTGACATTATGTACGGCGAAGGTATTTCCCACGTAGGAGAGCTGATTGATCTGGGCGTGAATTACGATATGGTTCAGAAATCCGGCAGCTGGTTCTCCATCGGGGACGAGCGGATCGGTCAGGGCCGTGACAACGCCAAGAAGTACCTGCTGGACAACCCGGATCAGGCGGAGGCGCTGGAAGCAGCCATCCGGATGGAGGCGCAGAAGGCACAGGAAGAGAAGCTGGCAAAGCGGGCGAAAACCCCTGCGTCTGCCCCTGCCACTGCTGCGGGAAAAGCGGTGAATATCTCCGCAGATGACTTCGACGACGAGCTTGACGTATGATTCTTGAGAAGCTCACCGCAGTGGGAACCGGTGGCAGCCGGGTGATGCTCTGGTTTTCCGACGGCACCAAAATGCGGGTTCCCGCCAATATCGTCCCGGATCTGGGGCTGTACGGGGGAATGGAGCTGAGTGAAGAGGAATTGTCAGAGCTGATGACCCAGGCGCAGAAGGCCTCTGCCAAAGAACGGGCGGTGCGGATCGTTTCCGCCACCAGTGTGTCCCAGCGGGATTTGAAACGCCGCCTTGTCCAGCGGGGGGAGAATCCTCAGGATGCGGAAGAGGCAGTGGACTGGCTCCGACAGCTGGGGGCGGTGGATGATGAAGCCATGGCCCGTCAGGTGGTGCGCCGGTGCGTAGATAAGGGCTATGGAAAGGCCAGGATCCGTCAGACCCTGTATGAAAAGGGGATCCCCAAAGAATACTGGGATGAGGCCCTGACGGATCTGCCGGATATGGCCCCTGCCATTGACCGGTTTCTGGAGCGGCGGTTCCACGGGGAGCAGCCGGATCAGAAGGAGATCCGGCGTGCAGCAGATGCGCTGATCCGACGGGGACACAGCTGGTCGGATGTTTCGGCCGGCTTCCGGCGGTATCAAATCTATCTGGAGGACGACCTATGAATCAGTATTATTCCGGAGATGCCGGAGGTTCATCCGGCGGACTGAATACCGGAACTGGTGCATCATACACATCCCCCCATATAATCAGCTCACCTATGAGATTACGATCCGGGACAATCTGATCACAGAAGCGAGGTATATTGCGCCTCTGTACTGATATACATACTGCCGCAGATCTGCGGCCGACAATTCATATAACTGGAGGGTTCCCCTATGGGAAAGAAAATTGCAATGGTGTCCCTTGGCTGTGCCAAGAACCAGGTGGATGCCGAACAGATGCTTTGCCTGCTCCACGAGGCGGGCTACGAGGTCACCACCGAGGTGGAATACTGCGATGTGGCCATCGTAAATACATGCGGTTTTATTGAAAGCGCAAAAAGCGAAGCCATCACCGAGATTCTGGAACTGGGCCTGCTGAAGAACGAGGGCAAGATCGGCAAGATTCTGGTGACCGGATGTCTGTCTCAGCGGTACAAGGAAGAGATTATGGAACAGCTTCCCGAGGTGGACGGCATTCTGGGTTGTGGCAGCTACACGGAGATCGTCTCCGCAGTGGATGACGTGCTGGCCGGAGACAAGCCCTATCGTTTCGGAGACATCAACGGCGCACTGGAAGAGGTGGGCCGGGTTTTGACTACTCCGGACTATTACGCATATCTGAAAATTGCAGAGGGCTGCGACAATCACTGCGCCTTCTGTGTGATCCCCTCCCTCCGGGGCAAGTACCGGAGCCGGAAGTTTGAGGATCTGCTGGAAGAGGCAAAAATGCTGGCAGAGGACGGGGTTAAGGAACTGATCGTCATTGCACAGGATACCTCCCGGTACGGTATTGACCTGTACGGCAAGCGCCGCCTTTCCGAACTGCTCCGGGAGCTGTGTAAGATCGAGGGCTTCCACTGGATTCGGGTGCATTATCTCTATCCCGACGAGATGGACGAGGAACTGATCGACACCATCGCTCAGGAGGAGAAGATCTGCTCCTATCTTGACATTCCCATTCAGCACTGCAACGATGACATTCTCAAGCATATGAACCGCCGAGGCAATAAGGAGTATCTGGATTGGCTGCTGCCCCATCTCCGTGAGAAGATTCCCGGACTGGTGCTGCGTACCTCTCTGATCTCCGGCCTGCCCGGTGAGGGTGAGGAAGAGTTTGAGGAACTGTGTCAGTTCCTGAAAAAGCATCGGCTGGAGCGGGTTGGCTGCTTTGCATTCTCTCCGGAGGAAGGAACTGCTGCCGCCAAGATGGAGTATCCCGACAGAGAGATCGCAGAGAAGCGGGCAGAAATCATCTCTGAGCTTCAGAGCCGGATCATGGATGATTATAACGAGTCTCTGGTGGGTAAAACTGTAGAGGTGTTGGTAGAGGGTTATGACCGTCTGGCGGAGTGTCAGTTTGGCAGAACCTATGCCGATTCCCCGGAGATCGACGGCATGGTATTCTTCAATGCGGAAAACCGCTATCGTCCAGGTACGTTTGTTAATGTGGTCATTGAGGAAACTATGGATGGGGACCTGATCGGTACCGCAGTGGAGGAATAAAGATATGACAACAGCCAGTAAAATTACCCTGCTCCGGGTGCTGATGATCCCGGTGTTCATGGTGCTGCTTCTGATGGGACATACCATCCCTGCACTGATCGTGTTTATTGTGGCCTCCTGCACGGACTTTGTGGACGGCTATATTGCCCGCCACTACGATCAGGTCAGCAATTTCGGCAAGTTTCTGGATCCTCTGGCAGACAAGCTGCTGGTGATCTCCTGCATGCTGATTTTCATTCAGTGGGGGAGAATGCCCGCATGGGCAGTTATGGTGGTGCTGACCCGGGAATTTGCAGTCACCGGTCTCCGCCTTGTGGCGGTGGAAGGTGGACGGGTTATCGCTGCTGCCTGGTCCGGAAAGGTCAAGACCTTCTCCACCATGGTGGGACTCTGCGTGATGCTCCTGTTCTCTGAACTTCCTGTGCTGGATCTGGTGATCACAGTTATCATTGTGGCCACCACTCTGATCTCCGGCGTGGAGTATTTTGTGAAGAACTGGGATGTTCTTGATATGAAGAAATAATCCCCGGATTTCTGAAAAAATGACCCCTGACCACTGCATAATGGTGGTCAGGGGTTTGTGTATTCCTGATAAAAATCCGAGAGCAGTGTGGAGAGATCGGTTTTCAGAAGGCTGATGGAATAGTAGTCGGAGGATAAACCTCTTGACACAGTTTTTTCTTCATGGTAATATGTTAAAGAAATGAATATCGTGAAGATCGGGAAGAGTATGGGCAAGATACTTCAAAAGAGAGCTGCGGTCACCGGCTGAAAGCCGCGGCAGAGGTGCTGCCCCGAAAGTGCGCCCGGGAGCGAGGGGAGACCCCGTGAGGCCGCGTCAGTGCCAAAGATATAAATCAGAGTGGAACCGCGAGTTTTATACCCGCCTCTTGAGCAATCAGGAGGCGGGTTTTGTGTTTCGTGGGAAACGGTCAACGGCGGCGTATATTCTTTCATCGGCACACAAATTTCAGAGTGAAATGGGCATATATCCCATGGGATTCGGTAAAATGGACATTAGAGCGGTAAACTCAACCGGGAATTAAGAGGTGGTTCCGTGTTTAAACGATTAAATGAAACCCTCTCGGCCTATCAGGCACGAGATCCGGCAGCGAGAAGCAAACTTGAAATATTTTTGCTGTATCCGGGCGTTCACGCCATCATCATGCACCGGATCGCACATTGGCTGTATCTCCACAAGCTGTTTTTTCTGGCGCGTCTGGTGAGCCAGTTGAGCCGGAAATGGACGGGGATCGAGATCCACCCGGGTGCTACCATCGGACGGCGGTTCGTGGTGGACCACGGTATGGGAATCGTGATCGGTGAGACGGCTCAGGTAGGGGACGATGTGCTGCTGTACCACGGGGTCACCCTGGGCGGTACCGGCAAGGATCAGGGAAAGCGACATCCCACCATTGGAAACAACGTGCTGATAGGCTGTGGTGCAAAGGTGCTTGGCCCCTTTACTGTGGGGGACGGCAGCCGTATCGCTGCAAACTCGGTGGTTCTGACAGAGGTTCCCGCCAATGCCACCGCCGTGGGCGTACCTGCGAAGATCGTCCGGATCGCCGGGGAAAAGGTGCGCTATGCCGACGACGTGGATCAGATCCATGTTACCGACCCTGTGCAGAAAACACTGGATGCGCTGTCCTCCCGTTTGGAGGAGCTGGAAAAGCAGCTGGACGGAAAGTATCTTGAACAAATAAAAAATACCCATGAAAAGGAGTAATCAATATGCAGCTTTATAATTCTCTGACCAAAACCAAGGATGAATTTCTGACCCACGAGCCGGGCAAGGTGAAAATGTATACCTGTGGCCCCACGGTTTATCACTACGCTCATATCGGCAACCTCCGGTCCTATATCATGGAGGACGTTCTGGAAAAATATCTCCGGTATGTGGGATATGACGTAAAGCGTGTTATGAATATTACCGATGTGGGACATCTGTCCTCCGATGCAGACACCGGCGAGGATAAAATGCTCAAGGGTGCAAAGCGGGAGAAAAAGACCGTGATGGAGATCGCCAAGTTCTACACCGATGCATTCTTTGCAGACTGCGCAGCCATGTCCATTAAGACCCCTGACGTGGTGGAGCCTGCCACAAACTGCATCCCCGAGTTTATCACCATGGTGGAAGGTCTGCTGGAAAAGGGTTATGCCTATCTTGCAGGAGGCAATGTATATTTTGACACCTCCAAGCTGAGCAAATACTATGTATTTGCGGAGCATGACGAGGAGGATCTGACTGTAGGCGTCCGGGAAGGCGTGGAGGCCGACGGGAACAAGCGGAACAAAACCGACTTTGTGCTCTGGTTCACCAAGAGTAAATTCGAGGATCAGGAGCTGAAATGGAACTCCCCCTGGGGGGTGGGTTATCCCGGCTGGCATATTGAATGCTCTGCCATCTCCCTGAAGCATCTGGGGGAATATCTGGATCTGCACTGCGGCGGCATTGACAATGCTTTCCCCC
>CAZFGL010000032.1:0-18918 GCA_964518645.1 uncultured Oscillospiraceae bacterium
GCTTAGACGTGCCGGAGGAGCATTTTTATACCAGTGCCCTTGCCACTGCCGCCTTTCTCCAGGAGCAATCCCCCGGGTGTTCCGCCTTCGTGATCGGAGAGGCTGGTCTGCTCAACGCCCTGTACGATGCAGGAATCACTATGAATGACGTGGATCCTGACTATGTGGTAGTGGGCGAAGGTCACAACTATTCTCTGGACAGTCTCACGAAGGCCACAAATCTGGTGCTGAAAGGCGCAAAACTGATCGGTGCCAATTCCGACGTCTCCGGCCCCATCGAAAACGGGATCGCCCCCGCCTGCCGGGCTTTGATCGCTCCCATCGAAATGGCCACAGGGACTCAGGCTTATTTTTGCGGCAAGCCTAATCCTCTGATGATGCGTACCGGCCTGAAGCTGCTGGGCTGTCATTCCGCCGAGGCAGTCATGATCGGTGACCGGATGGATACAGATGTGGTATCCGGCCTTGAAAGCGGTATGTCCACTGTACTGGTCATGTCCGGCGTATCCACCAGAGACACTCTGAAAACCTACGCTTACCGTCCCACCATGGTATTAAACGGAGTGGGTGACATACCGGCACTTGCCGCAAAACAGCAATAATCGAGTATAAAAAAGTTTTCAGCGGGGATACGGGGTATTCCCGTTATATTATTTTTTCAGTGCAGGATATACACAGAACGTAAGACGTGGTATAATTATCTTCACCAATTGCACACATATCCCCCATGCAAGACGATCCAGGAGGGATACCGATCAGGAGGGATCATTATGTGGATCATTTTCGCCTTCGGCTCTGCACTGCTGGCAGGACTGACGTCTATTCTGGCAAAATGCGGTATCCGGAAAACCGACTCTACCGTCGCCACAGCCATCCGCACCATTGTGGTACTCGCTTTCTCATGGCTTATGGTATTTGTGGTTGGCTCTCAGGGACAGATCCGTAATATCGATGGAAAAACACTGTTGTTTTTAATTCTGTCCGGTCTTGCCACCGGTGGCAGCTGGCTGTGTTACTTCAAGGCGCTCCAGTTGGGAGACATCAACAAAGTCGTTCCCATTGACAAGTCCAGCACCATTTTGACCATTGTACTGGCCTTCGTATTTCTCCACGAGGGAATCAATCTGCCCAAGATCATCGGCGTTATCCTCATTGCCGCAGGTACCTTCCTGATGATCGAAAAAAAGGACGCCCCCTCTGCCAAATCCAGAGGTACCGGCTGGCTGATTTATGCCGTCGGCTCGGCGCTTTTCGCCAGTCTGACTTCCATCCTTGGCAAGGTGGGGATTTCCGGGGTAGAATCCAACCTGGGCACAGCCATCCGCACCGGCGTGGTTCTGGTTATGGCCTGGGTTATGGTGTTCGCCACCGGAAAGCAGCACGCCGTTCGGGATATCCCCAAAAAAGAGCTGGGCTTTATCTGTCTTTCCGGCCTTGCAACCGGTGGCAGCTGGCTCTGTTATTACAAGGCTTTACAGGATGGTCTGGCCAGCGTGGTTGTTCCCATTGACAAGCTGAGTATTCTGGTCACCATTGGTTTTTCCTATGTGGTATTCCACGAACGCCTCTCCAGAAAATCCGCCGCAGGCCTTGTGTCAATCGTAGCAGGCACACTGGTTATGCTGATTTCCTGATAGTTTAACTCCCGGTATCCCGCCAAACACGGATACCGGGAGTTTTTACTTTCGTGTCAGCATCCAACCGGCACACAGCGCGGTAAAGGGTGCCACACTGACCAGCCCAAAGGAGCCAACCACTGTGTGGATCATCTCAGCTGCCACATATTTATAATTGAATATATGCTCCACCGGAGTTCCCTGCGCCATAAAAACCATCAGCAGCGCAATATATCCTCCGGAGTAAGCCAGCAGCAGGGTTGTCGTCATGGTTCCCATAGCAGCCCGTCCCACATTCATGCCGGACTTTACAGCCTCTCCGGGGCGAATATCCGGCTTTTTCTGCACCACCTCATGAACTGCGGAGGTAATGTCCACCGCAAGATCCATAACCGCTCCGGAGGATCCCAGAAAAATAGACGCCATAAAGATCCGGGTCAGGTTCAGATCCTGATACCCCGCATACAAAAGGCTCTCAGAATACGCCATAACTGCACCGTGAATCTTAAACATGTCTGTGAACAGGATTCCCAGAATACAGGTCACCAGGATCCCCAGGAATGATCCGCTCACCGCTGCGGCACATCTCCGGTCGAAGCCATAGACCAGCGCAATGATAAACGTAGTCAGAAGCAGGGTAATCCCAATGCCCACCCAGATTGGGTTGTACCCTTTCAGATACAGTGGCACCAGCAGTTTCCATATGGCCAGCACCGTCAGGACAAAGGACAAAATGGCCCGGATCCCCGTCCGCCCCGCAAACAGGATCAAAAATGCCACAAACACCCCGGCCAGCAGCAATTCACTGGACACCCCAAAGTGATCAATCATGGTGACATGAAGAAGTTCCTCCCCGTTGCTGCTGATAACCACCTGTGCCTTGTCCCCGGGAGAGAACAGCTTATCCTGCTCCAATGATCCCTGCAACAGATTGACCGCCACAGCGGACTGTCCCCTGTATGCACCATTGAGAAATACCACCTCACAGCGCTGCTCTCCTGAACGCACCAATCCCGTATCCACGATCGCAGAATTATCCACCGCTGTGACCCGGGCCACACACCGTTCCGCTTCCTGATACTGAACGGCGCCTTCATATCCTGTAGGGATCAGAAGCAGCAGGATGATTGCCAGCACACAGGCCAGCATTGGGGCATAATATCTCATTTTATCTTTCATGATTGTGTCTCCAATAAAAAGCACCCCTGCCGAGGCAGGGGTGTTCATTTCTCATTTACTGTACATGAAGCATTTCTGCCAGCTTATTGAATATTTCCGTATTGTCATAGTAGCCATTGAATGCATCCGCATTGACACCCTCTGTCAGCACCGCTACAGGCAGTCCGGTGTGGCTGTAAGAGGTAAAGGAGATACCGGACTTGTTGTTCAGAATATGGGTCAGTGTCACAGAGAGGGGATCATAAGTACCGTACATCACATACTCAGCCTGAGCATCCTCCCCGGTCTCGGTGCCGTTAATGCTCTTTTCAAAGGCGGTACGCAGCTGTTCCAGCTCGTAGGGGGTCAGAACCAGTTTGTCTCCTTCCTCGCCCTCTGCTTTCAGACCGAAGAGTTCTTCGATATCTGCCAGTGCTTCCTCAAAGGTGGAACCGTTTTCCTTGTAAGCAGCGGTATACTCATCGTCAAACTTCTGGAAGGAGATCTTCTGATTGTTCAGCAGGGTCAGATAGGTATCATAATCGGTACCTGCAAAACCGATGGTAAGTCCGCCGGTCTCATGGTCGCCGGTAACCAGGATCAGGGTTTCCTCGGGGTGTTCCTTTGCAAAATCAATGGCAACCTGCACTGCATCTGCCAGTGCAATGGTATCGTGGATGGTGGAGGCTGCATCGTTGGCGTGGCAAGCCCAGTCAATTTTGCCGCCTTCGCACATCATGAAGAAGCCCTTGTCGTTATCCAGCACTTCAATGCCTTTTTCCACATAGTCTGCAAGAGACCACATATCTTCGGTGCGGTCGATTTCATAGGCCATTGCGTCAGAATCCGCAAGATCCTCGTCGATCAGAATCACCTTTCCGGAATCAGCGGTGACTGCCTCTGCGTCCTCGTTGGTAAAGGTTACGGTATAGCCTGCCTCTTCCGCCAGATCATAAAGATTGGGCCGAGGGTTCTCCTTGTCGTTGCCTTCCACCTTTTTCAGGCCACCACCTGCAAAGTACTCAAAGCCGGAAGCTACCAGTTCTTCACCGATCTCATAATAATTGTTTCTGCTGACCTGATGGGCATAGAAGGCCGCAGGGGTCGCATGGTTCAGGTTGACAGAAGAGATGATACCCACCTTCATGCCCAGCTGCTCGTGAATCTTTTCCGTAATCATCTCAAAGGATTCTGTCCCGGTAACATCCACATTGATGCTGCCGGAGTAGGTCTTGCGGCCGGTGGAGATGGAGGTCGCCGTGGAGGCAGAATCCGGTGCAAAGGAATTTGCATCATAGGTAACTGCGGAGCCAACACCCTCAAATTTCATAAAGTTCAAATACTCGGGGCCATCCAGTGTAGCCCCCTGATTGTCGTCCAGACTGGGCTGGGCCATAAAATAATCCTCATCATTCTGAGCACCCAGATAGTCAGCAGTGGACTGGATCTGAGGATAACTCATGCCGTCACCGATAAACAGAAATACATACTTAGGCGCAGATACTGTCTCTGCATCCTCCGCAGAAACCTCCGGTACTGCTTCGACAGGTGTCCCTTCTGCCACCGCCATGGTGGGAGAAGCAGGGGTGGATACCGTATCCCCCACGGACACACCGGACTGATCATTCGTACCGCATCCTGCAAAAACGCCCAGGATCATACACAATGCAAGCAGTAACGCCAATGTTTTTTTCATATTTGGTTTTCCTCCGTTTGTATCTTGGATTTTTGCTTGTGCCTTCGCACGTCTCCAAGTATACGGGGAAAATGTAAAATCTGAAACCCGGCGCAGGTAAAACAATCTTCAAGTTTTGATAAAACAATTTCCCCACCGTTGCCCGTGATTCCGCTCCATTTTTAATTGCAAACTGTATACTCCGTTTCAAATTTCTCATACTATATCTTAACTATGCTTCTGTGGAGGTCATGACTATGGCAACTGTCTTCCCGGGGATCATGCTTCCCTTTCTCGGCACCCTTCTGGGAGCAGGGTGCGTATTCTTTTTCAGAAATCCGCTCCGGAACCGGGTACAGCAGGCTCTTACCGGTTTTGCAGCCGGTGTCATGGTTGCCGCCTCTGTATGGAGTTTGATACTCCCGGCTCTAAAGCAGCTTCCGGAGCCGGGCGGTGTGTTTTCCGCAGCGGGAGGTTTCTGGTGCGGGATCCTGTTTCTTCTGGCATTGGATCGAATCATTCCCCATCTTCACCGTTACAGCGTACAGCCGGAGGGACTCCCCGCAGGACTTGGACGAAGTACCATGCTGATGTTGGCAGTGACTCTCCATAATCTTCCGGAGGGCATGGCCGTAGGGGCCGTCTATGGCGGACTGCTCGCAGAGGGAAGTGATATGACCGCCACCGGTGCCTTGACCCTTGCGCTGGGGATCGCCATTCAGAACTTTCCGGAGGGTGCCATTATTTCCATGCCTCTGAAAAGCGAAGGGATGAACAGAGGCCGTGCATTCCTCTTCGGGGCTCTGTCCGGGATCGTGGAACCCCTCGGGGCAATTATAACCATCCTGGCCTCCCGGCTGATACTCCCCCTGCTCCCCTGTTTTCTATGCTTTGCCGCGGGCGCAATGGTATATGTGGTTGTGGAGGAATTGATCCCGGAGATGTCCGCCGGACGCCACTCCAATGTGGGCACGGTCTTTTTCGCCGTTGGGTTCACCTTGATGATGGTGTTGGATGTGGCACTTGGCTGAGCGGATACGGCCGCCAAATTCGGAATCTTTTCACAACAGGATGATTTTCTTGTGTACAGAACGGTTTTTCTGTGTTAGAATAGGTTGTTATGATTTTACAGAATGAATATATATGTGAAAGGAATCGCCAACATGGAAAAACTCATTGATTTGATTTCCCAGCAGGTATCTGCGGCCTTTGCCGATGCCGGTTATGACGCTTCTTACGGTCAGGTTTCCGTTTCCGGTCGTCCGGATCTGTGTGAATACCAGTGCAACGGCAGTCTCCGTGCAACCAAGGTTTATAAAAAGGCCCCCATTATGATCGCAGAAGAGATCGCAGAGAAGCTGAAGGACAACAGCGCCTTTATTAATGTAGAGGCAGTGAAGCCCGGCTTTATCAACCTCCGTCTGAATCCGGAGTTTGTTGCGTCCTATCTGAACCAGATGGCTGCTGCAAAGAAGTTTGGCCTTCAGGAGGAGGCTAAGCCCAAGACCGTTGTGATTGACTACGGCGGAGCAAACGTCGCAAAGCCCCTGCATGTGGGACACATCCGTCCTGCCATTATCGGTGAAGCGGTTAAGCGGATCGAGCGTTATTTCGGCAATCAGGTGATCGGTGACGTACATCTGGGAGACTGGGGTCTTCAGATGGGTCTGATCATTGAGGGCATCCGGGATTCTCAGCCGGAGCTGCCCTATTTTGACCCCAATTTCACCGGTGAATATCCCTCTGAGCCTCCCTTTACCATCAGCGAGCTGGAGCAGATCTATCCTGCCGCTTCCGCTCGCAGCAAGGAAGACCCCGAGTTCTCCGCCCGTGCCCATGAAGCAACCCTGAAGCTTCAGCAGGGCCAGCGGGGCTATATGGCCATCTGGCAGCACGTTATGAATGTTTCTGTTGCTGACCTGAAGAAAAACTACGCCAATCTGAACGTGGACTTTGACCTCTGGAAGGGCGAAAGCGACGCAGAGCCTTATATCGCTGGCATGGTGCAGCGTCTCAAGGACGGTGGTTACGCCCAGGAGAGCCAGGGTGCACTTGTGGTAAACGTTCAGGAGGAAGGGGACAAGCAGGAGATTCCCCCCTGCATTATTCTGAAATCCGACGGTGCCACCCTTTACGCCACCACTGACCTTGCCACACTGGTACAGCGTGAAGAGGACTACCATCCCGACAAGGTTCTCTATGTGGTTGACAAGCGTCAGGCACTCCACTTCGAGCAGGTTTTCCGTACCGCCAAGAAGTCCGGTATCATTCGTCCCGAGACCCGGCTCCAGTTCCTGGGCTTCGGCACCATGAACGGCAAGGACGGCAAGCCCTTCAAGACCCGTTCCGGCGGTGTCATGCGTCTGGAATACCTGATCTCCGAGATCACTGACACGGTTAAGGCCAGAATTCTTGAAAACAACATCATCACCGGCGATGCCGTGGATGAGATCGCAGGCATCATTGCTGTGGCCGCCCTGAAATACGGTGACCTGAGTAACCTCGCCACCAAGGACTACGCCTTTGACATGGAGCGTTTTTCCTCCTTTGAAGGAAACACCGGCCCCTACATTCTTTATACCATCGTGCGGATCAAGTCTATTCTCTCCAAGTATGCAGAGAAAATGGGCGCCATGCCGGAGACTCTGACCATCCTGCCTCCCCAGAACCAGCTGGAAAAGGATCTGATGCTCCAGATCTCCCGTTTCGCAGACAACCTCTTCCTCGCCTACCGGGATACTCAGCCCAATGTGGTCTGCTCCTACATCTATGATCTGTGCGGTGCAGTAAACCGGTTCTACCATGAGACCCGCATCCTTACAGAAGCTGATTCCGAAAAGCAGCAGGGTTATATTGCCCTTATCACACTGGTAAAGAATGTTCTGGAGACCTGCATTGATCTCCTCGGCTTTGAAGCTCCTGAAAAAATGTAATTTCCCGCCCTGCCTCCCGGAGGCAGGGCTTTTTTTACTCCTTTTTGCGCTTTCTACTTTTTTTATCCGATATGATGTGGTATAATAATTCAATCATTTCATTAGGATGGGCGTTTTATGTTTATCCTCTGATTGCTGATTATATGTACTGAAAGGACTTAATTATAATGGGTTTATTCACCAATACCATGAACAAGCTCTTCGGCACCCACTCTCAGCGTGAAGTCAAAGCCATCACTCCCATTGTGGACAAAATTGAGGCTATGGGTGACCGCTACAAGGCCATGAGCGAAGCAGAGCTTAAAAACCAGACCGTTATTTTAAAGGAACGCCTCAGCAAGGGTGAGACTCTGGATGACATTCTGCCGGAGGCTTTCGCAGCCATTCGTGAGGCCGCTGACCGGGTGTTGGGTATGCGCCCCTACCGTGTTCAGCTGATCGGTGGTATTGTCCTGCATCAGGGACGTATTGCCGAGATGAAAACCGGTGAAGGTAAAACACTGGTAGAGATTCTCCCTGCCTACCTGAATGCACTGGCAGGCAAGGGCGTCCACATTGTCACCGTCAACGACTATCTGGCAAAGCGTGACTCTGAGTGGATGGGCAAGGTATTCCGCTATATGGGTCTTTCTGTGGGTCTGATTATTCACGATCTGAACAACCAGCAGCGCCGGGAGGCTTACGCCGCCGACATCACCTACGGCACCAACAACGAGATGGGCTTTGACTATCTCCGTGATAACATGGCCACCTATAAAACCGAGATGGTGCAGCGTGGACACGCCTTCGCCATTGTGGACGAGGTGGACTCCATTCTGGTGGACGAGGCCCGTACTCCCCTGATTATTTCCGGCCGTGGAGAGGCATCCTCCCAGCTTTATGCCCAGGCGGATTCTCTGGTTTCCAGAATGAAGCGTCTGGTGTTCACCGATACCGACGACAAGGAAGCCCAGGACGATTATGACGGTGATTATATTGTAAACGAGAAGGATCGCACCGCCACCCTTACCGCCTCCGGCATCAAGAAGGCGGAGGAATTCTTCGGCATTGAGAACCTGTCTGATGCAGAAAACACCACCATCGCCCACCATGTCAATCAGGCCATGAAGGCCCGTGGCATTATGAAGCGGGACATTGATTATGTGGTAAAAGACGGCCAGGTCATTATCGTTGACGAGTTCACCGGCCGCCTAATGTATGGCCGTCGTTACTCCGAAGGACTCCATCAGGCCATTGAAGCCAAGGAAGGCGTGGATGTTGCGCACGAGAGCAAGACTCTTGCCACCATCACCTTCCAGAACTTCTTCCGTCTGTATCATAAGCTCTCCGGTATGACCGGTACCGCTCTCACCGAAGAGAACGAGTTTATGGAGATCTACAATCTAGACGTGGTTGAGATTCCCACCAACAAGCCCGTTGTCCGTATTGATCACCCCGATGTGGTCTACAAGTCCGAGCCGGGCAAATTCCGTGCGGTGATCCGCCAGATTAAGGAATGCAATGCAAAGGGTCAGCCGGTTCTGGTTGGTACCATTTCCATCGAAAAGTCCGAGGTGCTTTCCAAGCTTCTGAAGCGGGAGGGCATTCCCCATAATGTGCTTAACGCCAAGCACCATGAAAAAGAGGCAGAAATCGTTGCTCAGGCCGGTAAGCTCGGTGCCGTCACCATCGCCACCAACATGGCCGGTCGTGGTACCGATATTATGCTGGGTGGCAACCCGGAATTCCTTGCGAAGAATGATCTGAGAAAGCAGGGTATGGACGAGGAACTGATCATCGAGTCCACCTCCTACGCAGATACTGACGATCAGGAGATTCTGGACGCCCGTGCCGCTTATCAGGAGCTTTACGACAAATACCACGCCATCACCTCTCAGGAGGCAGAGAAGGTTCGTGCCGCAGGCGGTCTTTTCGTGATCGGCACTGAGCGTCACGAATCCCGTCGTATTGATAATCAGCTCCGTGGCCGTTCCGGCCGTCAGGGCGACCCCGGCGAGACCCGGTTCTACATCAGCCTTGAGGACGATCTGATGCGACTGTTCGGCACTGACCGGGTGTCCGGCATGATGGATCGGCTTGGTCTGGATGAGGACACCCCCATCGACCAGAAGCTGCTCTCCGGTGCCATTGAAAATGCCCAGAAGAAGAAGGAGGGCATCAACTTCCAGGCCCGTAAGAACGTGCTGGAATACGACGATGTTATGAACACCCAGCGCAAGGTCATCTACGAACAGCGCCAGAAGGTGCTGGACGGCGAGGATCTTCAGGACAGCCTGAGAAATATGCGCCGGGCCGTTTTCAAGGACGAAATTCACTCTGTTCTGGGCGAACGGAACTATGTGGACAGCCGTGATGAGCTGAAGGAAATCCTGAAAACCATGGAGGGGCTTTATTTCCCCAAGGATGTCTATGTACCCGATGACAAGGCTCTGTCCGCCATCACCGCAGACAGTCTGCTTGATACAGTGATGGAGTTGTCTGACAAGACCTACGCCATGAAGGAGCAGGCATACACCTCTCCCCTGATGCGGGAGGCCGAGCGTGTGATCACCCTCCGGGTTGTGGATGAGTACTGGATGGATCAGATCGACGCCATGCAGGATCTGCGTCAGGGCATTGGCCTCAGAGCCTACGGCCAGAACGATCCGCTGGTAGAGTATAAGCGTGAGGGCTATGACATGTTTGTAGCCATGAACAACGCCATCCGGGAAGAGACCACCCGTCGGCTTTTCCTGTTCCGGATCCAGAAAAACGAAACCCTGAAGCGTGAAAAGGTTGCAAAGGTCACCGCTGCCGGTGCCGCAACCGATAAAAGCGTCAAGAAGGAACCCATGAAGAAAAAGGTCAAGGTCGGCCGCAACGATCCCTGCCCCTGCGGCAGCGGAAAGAAGTACAAGAACTGCTGTCTGGACAAGGACATGGCAGCAGGTAAAAACACTGAATCCTGAGGAGGGTTCTATGAGCTTCCATGAACTCCGCCGCGAGGCACTTCTGCTTTATAAAAGTGATCTGTTGACCAGCCGCCACGGGTTTTCCACCCGTTACGGCGGGGTCAGCACCGGCTTTCTCTCCTCCATGAACCTGGGTGCTCACCGGGGAGATGCGCCTGAAAATGTTCGAAAGAACTACAAAATTCTCGGAGATGCCCTGGGATTTGATCCGAAAAAAACTGTTTTTTCCGTCCAGGTTCACCGTGACGATGTGCGCCATGTAACGAAAGAGGACTGGGGCAAGGGACTGATCCACAAGTCTGACTATCAGGCCGACGGTCTTATCACCAATGTTCCCGGTACCGCTCTGGTGGTTTTTTCCGCCGACTGTGGCACCGTTCTTCTGGAGGATCCTGTCGCCGGTGCGGTAGGTGCCTGTCATGCAGGCTGGCGCGGAACCGCTATGGGGATCGCCGGGAAAACCGTCCGGGAAATGGTACGGGTCTTCGACTGCAAGCCGGAAAACATCCATGCTGCCCTTGGTCCCTGTATCAGCAAATGCTGCTTTGAGACTGATGGAGACGTTCCCGAGGCCATGATCGCCGCTCTGGGTGACGAGGCTATGCCTGCCATCACCCGTCAGGGGGAAAAGTATCATGTGGATCTGAAGTATATCAACCGGCTGTTTCTCACAAAGGCCGGCGTGCTTCCGGAAAGCATTGATGTCAGTCCTCTTTGTACCTGCTGTGACCCGGACACCTTCTGGACCCACAGAAAGCACCGGGATCAGCGTGGTTCTCTGGGTGCTGTGATCGTTGCAGGTGATGCGTTATGAAAAAAAAGCTTTCCGGGCTGATCTGTCTGGCACTTACGTTCAGTCTTGTTACAGGCTGCACCAAGGATACCCCCGTGGGCACCACCGGCAACAACGGCTTCGGCAGTGTTCCTGAGGAAACCGCCTCCGCCATGGACAACACCCCTGTTATCACCAACGGCACCTTTTCCATGCCCATAAACGCCAGCTACGGCTGGGATCCCTTTGCCTGTACCAGCATGGAAAACCGTGCCGTGATGCAACTGATCTACGAGGGGCTCTTCACCCTGACCCCCACCTTCGACGCAGAACCGGTGCTGTGCAAGGAATGCTCCGTCACCGAGGACGGACTGATCTATTATATTTCCCTGCAGGATGCCTGCTTCTCCGACGGTCGCACCATTACTGCCGAGGATGTTGTATATTCCTTTGAAAAGGCCGCGGAATCCAGCATCTATGCTTCCCGTTTCCGGGATGTAAACAGCATGGCAGTGGACGGTACCTATGAAATCGTTATTTACATGAATAACCCCAACGACCGTCTCCCCTGTATGCTGGACTTCCCCATTATCCCCAATCTCAGTTCTACCTCCAGTCCCCTTGGAACCGGCCCCTTTGTCCGGGACGGAACTAACCAATTGGTGAAGAACACCAACTGGTGGCAGGGCGCAGACAAGATTGCCTTTACTTCCGTGGGTCTGTTCTCCAGCAAATCCGCTGAGGATACCCGGGATAACTTTGAGATCGACACCATTCAGATGGTGTACAATGACCCCAACTCTTCCACTGCTGCAACTTACCACTGCGACTATGAGCTTTGGAACAGCAGAAGCACGGTCATGCAGTATCTGGGCTTTAACATGAACGAAGGCATTTTCCAGGAGGAAGCCCTCCGTTCCGCTGTGCTCAAGGCCATCGACCGCTCTGAAATCGCAGAGAATGTGTATCACAACTTTGCTGATGCGGCAGTGCTCCCGGTCTCCCCTGTCAGTGACATGTATGACGATGGGCTGGCACGGCAGTACTCCTACAATCGTGAGACTGCGCTGGACGAATTGATGGACTGTGATTATTTCTATCTTCCCGACGATCACCCGGTGGTCACCGGTGCCATCTTTGACGATGACTATGTACCGGAAACAACAGAAGAGGAGGATTCCCTGCTTGAAGAGGATCCTCTGGAAGATGAGGATGACCTGACTGACGAAGATCTGGACGATCTGGATGATCCGGAGGATCCCGATGACGGGGACGATACATCTGGTGACAAAAAGGATCCGGACGATTCCGCGAACAAGGGTTATAACCCGGTGACCATGCTGGTCATGAGCGGAAGCCTGCACCGGCAGGAGGCTGCGGAGCTGGTTGCAGAACAGCTCACCAATGTAGGCTTCACGGTGAAGATACGGTACGTGGAGTACAGCGAGTTTATCTACACACTGACCAATCAGCCGGAGGAATGGGACCTTTACTATGTAGATGCCTATCTCACCCCGGACTTTGATCTCCGAACCATTCTTTATCCCGGAAACGCCCTCAACTGCAACACTGTTCCCGAGGACGAAAAGCTCCGTTCCCTGTATTATAAGGCTTTGGAAAACAGCGGCAACCGTTATGATCTCTATGAATATCTCATGGAAAAAGCCTATATCTGCCCTGTTTTGTTTGAAAACAACGCCGTTTTTACCACCCGCGGTGTTTTCTCCGGTCTGAATCCCACACCGGACAATATCTTTTACGGACTTACCAATATCACCATAAATAATTAAGGACGAGAAAATGGAGGTTTTTTTCATGAATCAAGTCTATCGCTGCTACACGGAAAAGCGTCAGGGCTTTCAGGTAGAGGCAAACAATCTGCTCCGGGATCTCCGGGAGCAGCTCGGCATCACCGGTCTGAATGCCCTTCGGATCCTTTGCCGTTACGATGCGCAGGGCCTTTCTCAGGAGGTCTATGAGAAGGCACGGGTCGCCGTATTCTCCGAGCCCATGGTGGATGACATCTATGACGAGGCACTGCCTCAGCTGGGAGATGCCCATGTGTTCGCCGTGGAGGCACTGCCCGGTCAGTTCGATCAGCGTGCTGACTCCTGTGCCCAGTGTATCGGTATTCTCACCTGCGGAGAGCGTCCTCTGGTGTCCGCTGCCAAGGTTTATGCCCTCTACGGCGATCTTACCGAGGAAGACATGGCCAAGATCAAGGGCTATGTTATTAACCCCGTGGAGACCCGTGAAGCAGGCCTTGACAAGCCCGCAAGCCTTCAGCAGACCTACGCAATCCCCACAGAGGTTGAGACGCTCCATGGCTTCATTCAGCTGCCGAAGGACGGCCTTGCTCCCCTGATTGAGAAGTATGGTCTTGCCATGGACGTGGACGATCTGAGCTTCTTCCAGGACTATTTCATCCGTGAAGAGCACCGTGATCCCACCATCACCGAGCTGAAGGTGGTCGATACATACTGGTCCGACCACTGCCGTCACACCACCTTCTCCACCCACATTGATTCCTCTGAAATCCTGGACAACGACGTCAAGGCTGCTTATGACCTTTATCTTTCCTGCCGTGAAGAGGTTTATGGTGAAAAGGCAAAGACCCGCCCCATCACCCTGATGGATATGGGCACGCTGGCTGCAAAGACCCTGAAAAAGCGGGGCATTCTGAAGAATCTGGACGAATCCGAGGAGATCAACGCCTGCTCCGTCCATGTAGACGCAGATATGGATGGCCAGACCGAGGACTGGCTCCTTATGTTCAAGAACGAGACCCACAACCACCCCACAGAGATCGAGCCCTTCGGTGGCGCCGCTACCTGTGTCGGCGGTGCTATCCGTGACCCCCTGTCCGGCAGAAGCTATGTATATCAGGCCATGCGTGTAACCGGTGCAGGCGATCCTACTGTTCCCATCTCTGAAACCATCCCCGGCAAGCTGCCCCAGAGAAAGCTCACCACCACAGCTGCCGCCGGTTATTCCTCCTACGGCAACCAGATTGGTCTTTCCACCGGCCTTGTTCACGAATTCTATCACCCCGGTTATCTGGCAAAGCGTCTGGAGATCGGTGCTGTTGTAGGTGCTGCTCCCTCCTCCAATGTAATCCGCGAGGTTCCCGCCCCCGGGGACAGAATCATTCTGCTGGGTGGCCGTACCGGCCGTGACGGCTGCGGTGGCGCTACCGGTTCCTCCAAGAGCCACACCTCCGTTTCCCTGGAGACCTGCTCCGCCGAGGTACAGAAGGGTAATGCGCCTGAGGAACGTAAGATCCAGAGACTGTTCCGGAATCCCCAGGTCACCCGCATGATCAAGCGCTGCAACGACTTCGGTGCAGGCGGCGTTTCCGTAGCCATTGGTGAGCTTGCCGATGGTCTGGACGTGGATCTCAATGCAGTTCCCAAAAAGTATGACGGACTGGACGGCACTGAGCTGGCCATCTCCGAATCTCAGGAGCGTATGGCTGTGGTCGTTGCAGCCGCAGACGCTGAGGCATTCCTGCAGGAGGCAGCCAAGGAAAACCTGGAGGCTACCCTTGTGGCGACGGTCACCGAAAGCCCCAGAATGCTGCTCCGCTGGAACGGCAAGGCCATTGTAAACCTGAGCCGTGAATTCCTCTCCTCCAACGGTGCTGACAAGCACACCACCGTTTCCGTCCCCGCTCTGCCTCGTCCCGAGGCTGCTGCTCCCAGTGGCACCCCCTCTGAAAAGCTCCGTACGCTGGTTTCCAGCCTTGAATGCTGCTCTCAGAAGGGTCTGGTGGAACGTTTTGACGGTTCCATCGGCGCATCCTCCGTACTGATGCCCTTCGGCGGAAAGAACCAGACCACCCCCACGCAGGTCATGGCTGCACTGCTTCCCTCCGGAACCAGAGACACCAGCACCTGTTCCGTCATGGGCTTTGGCTTTAACCCTGTACTCTCCGCACAGAATCCCTTCGCCGGTGCTGCCACCGCAGTTGTGGAATCCGTGTCCAAGCTGGTTGCTGCGGGTTGTGATCCGGACAAGGCATACCTCACTTTCCAGGAGTACTTTGAAAAGCTCCGGACTGAGCCCGCCCGCTGGGGCAAGCCCTTCTCCGCACTGCTGGGTGCGTTCTCCGCACAGATCGGTATGGGTCTGGCCGCCATTGGCGGAAAGGACTCCATGTCCGGCTCCTTCAACGATCTGGACGTTCCTCCCACCCTTGTTTCCTTTGCCATTGCACCTCAGAATGCAGGCAAGGTCATCTCTCCTGAATTCAAGGCTGCCGGTCACCCGGTATATCTGTTCACCGTTCCCGGTTACGAGGACTTCGCCGCAACCAAGGACATGTTCCATCATGTGCATGCGCTTACTGAATCCGGAAAGATTCTCTCCGCATGGTCTCTGACCGCCGGTGGTGCAGCAGAAGGTATCTTCAAGATGGCACTTGGCAACTGCGTTGGCTTCAAAGCTGCGGAAAACACAGATACAGACCTTCTCTTCCGTCAGAGCTACGGCTCCATTCTGGCCGAATGCGCAGAACCTGTTGAAGGTGGCCTGCTTCTGGGTTATACCACAGAAGAGCCCGTCATTGATCTGGGCGACGGCAGTGTTTCCATCATGGAGTATCAGACACTCTGGGAAGGCAAGCTGGAATCCGTGTTCCCCGTAAAGGCCGGAACCACTGAGACGGTTGCCCCCATCTCCTATGAGACCCGCATGAACCACGCCCCCGCCTACAACCACCTGAAGCCCAAGGCCGTGATTCCCGTATTCCCCGGCACCAACTGCGAATACGACACTGCCCGCGCCGTTGCAAAATCCGGTGGCGAAGCCCAGATCATGGTCGTTCGGAACCTGTCCGCATCTGCCCTTACCGAGACTGTTAGGGCCATGGAAAAGGCCATCCGTTCCGCACAGATGATCATTCTCCCCGGTGGCTTCTCCGGCGGTGACGAGCCCGACGGCTCCGGCAAGTTCATTGCATCCTTCTTCCGGAATCCTCAGCTCACCGATGCTGTGCATGATCTACTGAAGCAGCGTGACGGTCTGATGCTGGGTATCTGCAACGGCTTCCAGGCTCTGATCAAGCTGGGACTTGTCCCCTACGGCGAGATTGTCCCCATGGATGACAGCTGCCCCACCCTGACTTACAACCTGATCGGCCGTCACCAGTCCCTTTACACCACAACCAGAGTTGCCTCTGTAAAGTCTCCCTGGATGATGCACTGCAACGTGGGCGACCTCCACAATATTCCCGTGTCCCACGGCGAGGGGCGCTTTGTTGCCACCGACACTGTGCTTCAGAAGCTGATCGAAAACGGCCAGATCGCAACCCAGTATACGGATCTTGCAGGCAATCCCACCATGGACATCCGCTACAACCCCAATGGCTCCATGCTGGCCATTGAGGGCATCACCTCCCCCGACGGCCGTGTGTTCGGCAAGATGGGTCATACCGAGCGTGCCGGTGAATTTGTGGGCAAGAACATCTACGGCAACAAGTATCAGCCCATCTTCCAGGCTGGTGTTGATTACTTCAAATAATGTCAGGAGGTATTTCTCATGAACATTCGTTTTGACAATCAGGTCTGCGTTGTCACAGGCGCAGGTTCCGGCATAGGCTTCACCTGTGCCAAGCTCATGGCTGAAAGCGGCGCAAAGGTCGCAATGATCGGCCGTAATCCCGAGAAGATCGAAAAGGCCGCCCAGATGCTGTCCGGCTCCGGTGAGGTCAAGGCCTATGCGCTGGATGTCTCAGACATTGACGCGATCCCCGGTGTGATCGAGCAGATTCGCCATGAGATGGGTGAGATCCGCTATCTGATCCAGGCTGCCGGAATCATGGACGGTGGCCCCGGTGTAGAGCTCACCAGTGAAAAATGGGATCTCATCATGAACACCAACGCCAAGGGACTGTTCTTCGTAATGCAGCAGTGCGTTAAGCAGTCCATGCTACCCCAGAACTTCGGTTCCATCGTAAATATCGCCTCCATGGCCGGTATTCGTGGTATGACTCCCCCCATGTGCTCTGCGCACTATTCCGCCAGCAAGGGTGCCGTAGTTGCGGTTTCCATGCAGGCTGCTGTTGAATGGGCAGACCATAAAATCCGTGTCAATGCCATCGCCCCCGGCGGCGTTATGAGCATGGGACGTGGGGTTCAGACCGGCCCCAAGCCCGGCCCCGGTGGTCCCGATGTGACCGGTGGCCCCGCTGATGGCCCCGGCGGTCCTCCCACCACCGGCGTTCCCTCCGGACGACTCTCCGATCCCGAGGAGATCGCAGGTATGGCTGCATATCTGCTGTGCGAGTACAGCGAGAACACTACCGGTCAGGTCATTGTCATTGATGGTGGCTCCACTGCGGTAGGATATTGATAAACTCCCCCCGGTTCGGTACATCTCCGAGCCGGGGGCATTTTCGTCAATTATCTCGTTTTTCACCATATTGCCGGAATTCATCCCGATAAATCGTTAAATTCCCGCAGTTTTACTACTTGAAGTAACGAACGCACCTTGCTATAATAAACATTAATCAATCCAGTCCAATGGAGGTCGAATAAAAATGGAAAAAATCCCTGTAACCTTAACCACCAACTTTAAGGAAAAGCCCGCCGGCCCGGATATTCCTTTCGGCGTTTTCACCACAGACCATATGTTCCTGATGAATTACGACACCGAAAAGGGCTGGCATGACGGACGTATCGTTCCCTACGCCCCCTTCCAGATGGATCCCGCATGCATGGTACTCCACTATGCGCAGGAGATTTTCGAGGGCATGAAGGCTTATCGGGATGCCGAGGGCAAGATTCGCCTGTTCCGTCCTGAAGAGAACTTCAAGCGTATGAACAACTCCGCTGAGCGTATGAGCATCCCCCAGATCGACGTGGATTACTGCGTAGAGGCTGTTAAGCAGCTGGTAACGCTGGACAAGGACTGGGTTCCCTCTGCCCCCAACACCTCTTTGTATATCCGTCCCTTTATTTTCGCAACTGACAACCACATTGGTGTCCACGCCTCCCACACCTATCAGTTCTGCATTCTTCTGTCCCCCGTTGGCCCCTATTATGCCACCGGTCTTGCACCGGTTTCCATCATGATCGAGGAAGAGGACGTCCGTGCTGTCCGTGGCGGCACCGGCTTTACCAAGTGTGGTGGCAACTATGCAGCCTCTCTCCGTGCAGGCGAACGTGCTGAGCAGAAGGGCTATTCTCAGGTACTCTGGCTGGATGGTGTAGAGCAGAAGTACATCGAGGAAGTCGGCTCCATGAACGTACTGTTTAAAATCGACGGCAAGATCGTTACCCCCGCTATCAACGGCTCCATCCTCCCCGGCATCACCCGCAAGAGCTGTCTCCAGCTTCTCCGGGATAAGGGCTTCGAGGTTGAAGAACGGAAGATCAGCGTGGAAGAGCTGGTCGCAGCTGCCAAGAACGGCAAGCTTGAAGAAGCCTTCGGCTCCGGTACTGCCGCTGTCGTTTCTCCCATTGGCTCTCTGGCCTACAAGGGTGAGGTATTCACCGTCTCCGGCGGTGAGATTGGCCCTGTGGCACAGGATCTTTACGATACCCTCACCGGCATTCAGTGGGGTCGTGTGGAAGATCCCTATGGCTGGAGCCATGTAATTTGCTGATTTCGTTTCATAACCGGCAGTTTTCATTTTGAAAACTGCCGGTTTTCTTCTATCTAAGACACAGGCATACTCAACAACCGGGTTGGTATTTATCTCTCAGAGCAGTACTGATTTCGACGTGTTTTCTTATTTCCAGAAAAAATACCACCGTGGCTTCAGGTAGGTGCTCATAAAACAGTTTTAGACTGAAATCACAAAATGAGCATC